>NZ_JBEXZD010000040.1:0-62705 GCF_040628575.1 Streptomyces sp. NPDC006393 | reverse complement strand
TCGGTCCAGGAGCCGTCGTAGTTCTTGACGTTCTCGACGCCCAGCAGCTCGTGCAGGACGAACCAGGTCAGCGCGGAGCGCTCACCGATGCGCCACCGGCATGTCCGCATACGTTCGTCCCGTTGTGAGCCGCCGGTGCGACGGCGGCTCCCCGTACGGCGGAGACGGAAGAGATCGGGGGTGCACGCGTGCGCATCGGACTGGTGACGGAGGGTGGCTATCCGTATGTGAGCGGTGACGCCGGACTCTGGTGCGAACGGCTCGTGCGCGGGCTCGGACAGCACGAGTTCGACCTCTACGCGCTCAGCCGCACCCGGCAGCAGGAGGACGAGGGCTGGGTTCCGCTGCCGCGACAGGTCAGCCGGGTCCGTACGGCACCCCTGTGGACGGCAGAGGACGACGGCGTGCGATACGGGCGCCGTGCGCGCCGGCGCTTCACCGAGTGCTACGGGGAGTTGGCGGCGGCCCTGTCGGGGGCGGGCGGCGCCGAAGCCGGCGAAGCGGAAGGCGGCGTGGAAGCCGACGCGGAGGTCGGCGTGGCCGGTCAGGGCGGCCCGGACCATGAGGCGGACCGTTTCGCCAGTGCGCTGTACGGCCTCGCGGAACTCGCCCGGGACGAGGGCGGCCTCGTGGGCGCGCTGCACTCGGAAACCGCCGTCCGGGCGCTGGAACGCGCCTGTCGCGCGCCCGGCGCCATCCGTGAGGCGCGTGAGGCGCGCGTACCCGATCTGCTCGCGGTCGCCGCGCACCTGGAGCACGGCCTGCGCCCGCTCGCGCTCGACTGGTACGAGGACGACGGCCTCGGCGCGGCCGACCTCTGCCACGCCACGGCCGGCGGCACCGCGGCCCTGCCCGGCCTGCTCGCCCGCCACTTCTGCGACGTTCCGCTGCTGGTCACCGAGTACGGCGTGCCCCTGCGCGCGCACTACCTGGCCACCGGCGCCGGCGGGACCGCCCCGGCCGTACGGGCGCTGCTCGCCGCCTTCCACGGCAGGCTCGCCACCGAGGTCTACCGGCAGGCCGCCGTCCTCACCCACGGAAACGCCCACACCCGCCGCTGGCAGGAGCGCTGCGGCGCCGATCGCGCCAGGCTGCGCACCGTCCATCCCGGCATGGACGCCGCCGCGTTCGCCGAGGTCGGCGAGGCACCGGAGGCCGTCGACGCAGACACGCTGGTATGGGTCGGCCGCGTCGACCCCGCCAAGGACCTGGTGTCGCTGCTGCACGCCTTCGCCGAGGTCCGCAGAGCCGAACCGAAGGCGCGGCTGCGCGTCGTGGGCGGGGCGTCCGGCCCCGACGGGCAGGCCTACCTGGGCCACTGCAAGGCGCTGGCCGCCCAGTTGTTCCCCGACGAGGCCGAGGGGCCGCACACCGTGGGCGACAACCCGGTGTCCTTCGAGGAGATCGGCGCGCCCGAGGCCCCGACCCTCGCCGACGCGTACGCCTCGGGCGCCGTGACCGTCCTGTCGAGTGTCGTCGAAGGCTTCCCGGTCGGTCTCGTCGAGGCCATGTTCTGCGGCTGTGCCACCGTCTCCACGGACGTCGGCGCGGTCGTCGAGGTCATCGGCGGTACGGGGCTGGTGGTGCCCCCGCGTAATCCGCGGGCGCTCGCCGAGGCGTGTGTGACGCTGCTGCGCGACCCGGAGCGCCGTGCGCGCCTGGGCGCCGCCGCGCGCGCCCGCGCACTCGAACTGTTCACCGTCGAGCAGAACATCGCGGCGTTTCACGGCATTTACCTGGAGATCGTCTCGCGCTGCCCGGTCCGGCGTGTCGTCCTGGACGACTCCGGTGATCCCCTCCCGTTCGCCTCCCCGGCCGAGGCCCACGTCCCCGGCCACTGGACCGGGCCGGCCGCCCCGGCGCCCCCCACTGCCCCAGCAGCCCCCACCGCCCCAGGCGCCGCCTCATCGGCCCCGGCCGCGCACCGCCCGGGCCCCGCCTGGGCGAACGGCGTCTCCGTCTGGCCCCCGGCCCCCAAACCCGCCACGGAGGCCGCCCGATGACCACTCCCTCAGAACCCGGCCACCCGTTCACCCCCACCACCCCACAGCCACGCCCGGACGCCGACCAGGCCGAGCGGTTACGCCCGGGATGCGGCCCCGGCGAGCAGGAGCGCTCCGTCACGGCCGTCGGCACGCACCCGCACTCCGCTGCCAGCCCGCAGTCCGCCTCCGGCCCGCACTCCACCTCCGGTCTCGGCGGACAATCGCGCCTCGGTGAACGGCCGAGCCTCGGCGGCGGTGCTGCTTCCGGTGGTGCGTCCCCCGACTCCGGTGCCGCCTCCGAACGGCGGGTGCCCGGGGCCGCCCGGCGCGGTGCCGTCGATCCCGTCAAGGCGCTGATGCATCGTCACCGCGACCTGTGCGAACGGGCCGTCGACCCGCTGGAGATCGCCGCCGGTCTGGAGGCGCACGGCGTCACCGACCGCACCGCCGCCCGCTTCCGTCACCGTGACGTCTTCTCGCTGGCCGAGGAGATGTACGCCCGCGTCTCCCGGGCTCCAGAGGCGGCGCCGGCCACCGAAAGCGCCGACGTACCCAGGATGACCGTCGACCGGGTCGTGCTCGGCCTGCTGCCCGGCGCCCTGTGCGCGGCAGCGGTGACCGGGCTGCGCCTGACCGAGGGCCGGACACGCCTGGCCGTGGCCGCGGCCGGAGTCCTCGTCGTGGCCCTGGGCGTACGCGCCCTGCTACGCCGCGGCCCCCTGAGCACGCTCGGACACACCCCGGCCGGCACCTCCACACCGGGCACACGCGCCTGGACGTACTGGCTGATCGCCTACGCCGTCCTCGGCGACGGCCTGCTCGGCGCGGCCGTCACCGGCGGCCCCGACGGACTTCCGGACGGCACCGCGACCGGCCCCTGGCCCCTGGCCGTCGCCCCCGCCCTGGCCCTCGCACTCGGCTGCGCCCCGGCGACCTGGGCCGCGCACCTCTTCGCCGTACGCGCCCGGAACCGACTGGCGGCCAGCCGCGGCCTGGAGGAGTTCGCCGCGTCCGTACGCCCCCTGCTCCTGGCCGCGTTCGGACTGTTCCTGGGCGCCCTGGCCGCCCTGCTCGCCGTATGCGGTGCCGTCCTGCACCAGCCCGCCGGTGCTGCCCAGGCCCTGACGCTCGGCGCTCTGCTGCTGCTCGCCCGCCTCCTCACCATCCACGGCTTCACCCACGCCCCGGCCGTCGCCCTCGGGGCGGCGGCCACGGTCGAGGCGGTCGCCCAGGCGAGCGTCTTCGCCGCCCGCCTCCCCGGCTGCGGCCCGCTCGCCACGCCGGTCGACCGCCTGGTCGCCGCCTGGGGCCCGGGGTGCGTACCCGCCCTCGCCTGCGGCACCGCGGCCCTGGCCCTCCTGGTTCACGCGACCCGGACCCTGAGCAGGGCCTCGGCGCATGCCCGAGCGGAGGGACAGCCGTGACGAGCACCGGGCCGACCCCGCACCGCACCGGCCGTCCGCGTGCCGCCTCCGGGCGGAACCGGCGGGCCCCGGGCGCCGCGCGGTGCGGCACGCACCCACGCCGACGTATCCCCGCACGCGATCGCACCAGGTCGGAGCCGCAGGCAGAGCCGGCCTGCCGGCCGCGGGCGTCCGGCCGCACAGCCGGAGCCGAACGCACCACCCCCTTGAAGGAGAACACCACATGACCACCGCCCGATCCGGAGCGTCCGGAGCATCCGGAGCCACCGGAGCGCACACCCCGGGAGCCGCCCGATGAGGGTTCTGCTGATCGGAGCCAACGGATATCTCGGCCGCTTCGTCGCCGACCGCCTGCTCGCCGACCCGGCCGTCCAGCTCACCGCCCTCGGCCGCGGCGACGACGCCGACGTCCGCTTCGACCTCGCCACGGGCAGCCCCGGTGCCCTCACCCGCTTCCTGGACGCGGTGCACCCCGGAGTCGTCATCAACTGCGCGGGCGCCACCCGGGGCGGCGCCCGGGAACTCACCCGGCACAACACGGTCGCCGTCGCCACCGTCTGCGAGGCGCTGCGCCGCAGCGGCTGCGGCGCCCGCCTGGTGCAGATCGGCTGCGGCGCCGAGTACGGCCCCAGCCAGCCCGGCTCCTCCACCGCCGAGGACGCCGTGCCGCGGCCCGGAGGCCCGTACGGGGTCAGCAAGCTCGCCGCCACCGAACTGGTCCTCGGCTCGGGCCTCGACGCCGTCGTGCTCCGCGTGTTCTCGCCCGCCGGGCCCGGCACCCCGGCCGGCTCGCCGCTCGGCCGGCTCGCCGAGGCCATGCGCCGCGCCATGCAGGCCGGCGACGGCGACCTCAAGCTGGGCGGGCTGGGCACCCAGCGCGACTTCGTCGACGTACGCGACGTGGCCCGTGCCGTGCACGCAGCCTCGCTCTCGGCCGCCCAGGGCGTCATCAACATCGGCTCGGGGCGTGCCGTCCGGCTGCGCGACGCCGCCTCGGTCCTCGCCCGCGTCGCCGGGTACGGCGGTGCGCTCCATGAGCTCGACGCCCCGCACGGCGGCCATCTCAGGTCCTCGATCGGGCATCCCCGCACCGACCCCGAGCACCCTTCCCCGGCCGCGTACCCGTACCCCGACGGCTGCGGCAGCTGGCAGCAGGCCGATGTGCGCACCGCGCGGGACCGGCTCGGCTGGCGGCCCCGGATCAGCCTCGAAGAGTCCCTCGCCGACATCTGGATGGAAGCGGCATGCCGTATCTGACCAGCACTCCACCGACCTCGGGCACCGACGTCCGTACCGGCCTCGGCATCCCCGGCTGTGCCCACCCGCTGCTCGCCCCGGCCGAGTGGAACACGCTCACCCGGCCGGGCACGCCCCTGCACTGGGTCGTCCTCGACGTCGCCGACGGCCCCGGTGTCCAGCCCGACCCGCACTGCCTGGACGTGGCCGGACGCCTGCGCAACGCGGGCGTCCGGGTCCTCGGCCGCGTCGACGGCGCCCACGGCGCGCGGTCGCGGATCGACGTGATCGCCGACGCCCACCGCTACCTCGAGTGGTACCGGGTCGACGGCTTCCTCCTGGACCGCTGCCCCGTCGACCGCACCGGGCTGCCCGAGACCCGCCGCACGATCACCTCGCTCCGGGCCCTGCGTGACGATGCCCACATCGTCCTCGGCCACGGCACCCATCCGCATCCCGGCTACGCCGAGAACGCCGACCAGTTGGTGACGTTCAGCGGGGCCTGGAGCGACTACCGCTTCTCGCAGGCGCCGGAGTGGACCGCCGACTACCCGCCCGAGCGCTTCTGCCACTTCGTGCACGGCGTTCCGCGCGGTCATCTGGAGGAGGCGTTGCGCATCGCCCGCTGGCAGGGTGCGGCGACGATCTGGCTCACCGACCGCACGGACCGCGGCGGCCGGGCCGACCCCTGGGAGAACCTGCCCGGCTACTGGGACGAAATCGTCTCGCGGGTCGGACCAGGTGTCTCGGAATGAAGAAGGCCGTGGCAGTGTTACGAGAAGAACAACCGTAGTGATAGACCGACCAACGGAGTCCCCGTGTCGCTGCCACCCCTGGTCGAGCCAGCTGATGAGCTCACCGTAGACGAGGTCCGCAGGTACTCCCGCCACCTGATCATCCCGGATGTCGGGATGGACGGGCAGAAGCGGCTGAAGAACGCCAAGGTGCTCTGTGTGGGCGCCGGTGGCCTGGGCTCGCCGGCGCTGATGTACCTGGCCGCCGCGGGTGTCGGCACGCTCGGCATCGTGGAGTTCGACGAGGTCGACGAGTCGAACCTGCAGCGTCAGATCATCCACAGCCAGTCCGACATCGGCCGCTCCAAGGCCGAGTCCGCGCGCGACACCATCCAGGGCATCAACCCGTACGTGAACGTCGTCCTTCACGAGGAGCGGCTCGAGGCCGACAACGTGATGGACATCTTCAGCCAGTACGACCTGATCATCGACGGCACGGACAACTTCGCGACCCGCTACCTGGTCAACGACGCGTGCGTGCTGCTGAACAAGCCGTACGTGTGGGGTTCGATCTACCGCTTCGACGGCCAGGCCTCCGTCTTCTGGTCGGAGCACGGCCCCTGCTACCGCTGCCTCTACCCGGAGCCCCCGCCCCCCGGCATGGTCCCCTCCTGCGCCGAGGGCGGCGTCCTGGGCGTGCTGTGCTCGTCCATCGGCTCCATCCAGGTCAACGAGGCCATCAAGCTCCTGGCGGGCATCGGCGAGCCGCTGGTCGGCCGCCTGATGATCTACGACGCCCTGGAGATGCAGTACCGCCAGGTCAAGGTCCGCAAGGACCCCAACTGCGCGGTCTGCGGCGAGAACCCGACCGTCACCGAGCTCATCGACTACGAGGCCTTCTGCGGCGTCGTCTCCGAGGAGGCCCAGGCGGCGGCCGCCGACTCGACGATCACTCCCAAGCAGCTCAAGGAGTGGATCGACGACGGCGAGAACATCGAGCTCATCGACGTCCGCGAGCCGAACGAGTTCGAGATCGTCTCGATCCCGGGTGCCCGTCTCATCCCGAAGAACGAGTTCCTCATGGGCACGGCCCTGGAGAGCCTCCCGCAGGACAAGAAGATCGTCTTGAACTGCAAGACGGGCGTCCGCAGTGCGGAAGTCCTCGCCGTACTGAAGTCCGCGGGCTTCGCCGACGCCGTACACGTCGGCGGCGGCGTCATCGGCTGGGTCAACCAGATCGAACCGCACAAGCCGGTGTACTGATCTCACGGCTCGTCCTGTCTGTCGGACGGCGGGGGCGCGGGTGCCATGGGTGCCCGCGGCCCCCGCCGGCGTCAGGAGCAGACCTTGCCGTTCCTCGGTACCGAGCCGTACAGAAGGTAGGCGTTGACTGTGGAGTCCACGCAGTCGCTGCCGCTGCCGTAGGCTCCGTGGCCTTCGCCCTTCCAGGTGAGTTCCACTCCGACACCCTTGCCGAGCTCGTCCGCCATTTTCCTGGCGCCCTCGTAGGGGGTCGCCGGGTCCCCGGTGTTGCCGATCACCAGGATCGGGGCCGCCCCCGGCGCGCTGACCTGAGGGGTGTCGTACTGTCCGGGCACCGGCCAGTCGTGGCACCAGCCGGCCGTGTCCCAGGCCATGTACTCGCCGAAGACGGGCGAGATCTTCTCGAACCGGGGCAGCAGCTTTCGCGTCTGTTCCGGGGTCGGCCGCTGCTTGTCGTCCAGGCACGATATGACCCGTTGGGCGTGGGTCGTCGTGCCGTAGTGGCCCGAGGTGTCGCGCTCGTTGTAGGCGTCGGCCAGCGACAGCAGTCCGGAGCCGTCCCCCTTCTGCGCCGCGTCCAGGGCGCCGGTCAGCGCCGGCCAGCTGTTCTCGCTGTACAGCGGGGTGACGATGCCGGTCAGTGCCAGAGTCTGCGTCAGCTTCCGCCCGGAGGGTGTGGGCAGCGGCTTGGCGTCCAGTCGCTTCAGCAGGTCGGCGATCCTCCGTGAGCCCCGCGCGGGATCCTCGCCGGTGGACTTCAGGTAGTCGTCCAGCGCCCGCTGGAAGCCCAGGGTCTGGTTCATGGCGTGGCCCACCGAGTCGGCGGTCGGGTCGACGACCGCGTCCAGCACCAGCCGCCCCACGTGCCGCGGGAACAAATGGGCGTACACACCGCCGAGTTCGGTGCCGTAGGAGATGCCGAAGTAGTGCATCGTCCGGTCACCGAGGACCTGCCGGATCAGGTCCATGTCGCGGGCCGTGTCGGTCGTGGAGACGTGTCCGAGCAGCTTGCCGGCGGCCTTGGCGCAACCCCTGCCGAAGTCGGCCGCGTCCTCGAGGTAGGTCCGTTCCTCGGCCGGGGTGTCAGGTGTCGCGTCGATCGCCTCGGCGGCCTGGATCCGCCGGTCGTCGCGGCAGCGGACGCCCTCACTCGCGCCGACCCCGCGCGGGTCCCAGCTCACCAGGTCGTACCGCTGCCGGAGAGTGCCGACCGCCGAGCCGTACGCCGGCAGTGTGGCCACGCCGGAGCCTCCGGGACCGCCGAAGTTGAACAGCAGCGAACCGGTGCGCTCACCGGTGGCCTTCGCCCGGATCAGAGCGATGCCGATGGTCTCGCCGTCGGGCCGGGACCAGTCCAGCGGCGCCCTGAGCGTCGCGCAGCGCCACTCGCCGCCCGGCGTGGGCGAGCCGGAACCGGCCTTGCAGCGGCCCCAGTCGAGCCGCTGCGCGGTGAGCGAGGCGGGCAGCCGCCGGGACGACACGGCGTCGTCCGGAGACCTCGTCGGTGTGGCCGCCGGGCTGGAGCGCCCTTCCCCTTGCCCCCGCCGGCGCCCCCGCCTCCACCGGTTGATCCGCTGCCGCACCCGGCCAGCAGCACCGCGGCGGCGACCACGGCCGTCCACTGCATGAGACGCGACATGCCGCATCCCCCCTCCCCGAATCCCGCGGATCGGCCGCGGGCAAGCACGTCAGGCCATGGTAGGCGGACCCCACCGCGTCCGTGGGAGCCTGTGGATAACCTTTTGACCTGGGTCTTTACGGCTAGGAACAGACCGTCCCGGCCGCCGGGACCTTGCCGTCGAGCAGGTAGGCGTTCACCGCGTTCTGCACGCACTTGTTCTTGCTGTCGTACGCGCCGTGCCCCTGTCCCTTGTAGGTCAGTTCTACGGCGACGCCCTTGCCCAGCGCGTCCGCCATCTTCTTCGCACCCTCGTACGGGGTCGCCGGGTCGCCGGTGTTGCCGACGACGAGGATCGGCGCCGACCCGGGCGCGCTCACGTCGGGGTGGTCGGCCGCGCCCGCGACCGGCCAGTCGGCGCAGGTGAGCATGGACCAGGCCAGGAAGTCCCCGAACAGCGGGGAGGCGGCCCGGAACTCGGGGAGCTTCCGCTCCACGTACGCCGTGTCGTACCGCTGCTTGTCGTCGGCGCAGTTGATGGCGACGTTCGCGGAGGTGAGGTTGCTGTACTCCCCGTTCTCGCTGCGGCCGTTCAACGCGTCGGACAGCAGCATCAGGATCCTGCCGTCGCCGGCGTAGGCCTGCTCCAGTCCCTCGGTGAGCGGTTGCCACAGCTCCTTGGAGTACAGGGCCTGGGCGATGCCGTTGGTCGCGGCGCTCTGGGTCAGCTGGCGCGGGAACATACCGGGGATCGGCTTGGCGTCGAGCTGCTTGAGCAGCGCCGCGACGCGGTTCTCGACGTCCTGCGCGGAGTTCCCGATGGGGCACTCCGCGGTCTTGTCGGACACACAGGCGTGCGCGAAGTTGTCCATGGCCAGCTGGAACCCGCGGGCCTGGCCGAGCGAGGTCTGCTCGGGGGTCTGGGTGGGGTCGACGACCGCGTCGAGCACGGCGCGGCCCACGTGCCGGGGGAACAGGTGGGCGTACACGCCGCCGAGTTCGGTGCCGTAGGAGATGCCGAAGTAGTACATCTTCCGGTCGCCGAGGACCTGGCGCATGAGGTCCATGTCGCGGGCCGCGTCGGTGGTGCGCACATGCGGGAGGATCTTCGCGGAGTTCTTCTCGCAGCCCGCGTTGAACTGCTCGGTGTTCTTCAGGTACGTGTTCCGCTCGGCCTGGTCGTCGGGCGTCGCGTCCTGCTGGAAGTACTGGTCGAGCTGTGCGTCGCTCTTGCAGTGCACGCCCGCGCTGCGGCCCACCCCGCGCGGGTCGAAGCTGACCAGGTCGTAGCGGGTGCGCAGCTTGGCGTAGTCCGGGGCGAACGACGGCAGGGCGGTCACACCGGATCCCCCCGGACCGCCGAAGTTGAAGATCAGCGAGCCGATGCGCTTGCCGGGTCCGCTCGCTTGCGCCCGGATCAGCGCGATGTCGATCGTGTCGCCCTTGGG
The DNA here is from genome assembly GCF_040628575.1 of Streptomyces sp. NPDC006393. Lineage (NCBI taxonomy): Bacteria > Bacillati > Actinomycetota > Actinomycetes > Kitasatosporales > Streptomycetaceae > Streptomyces > Streptomyces sp. NPDC006393. The sequence continues at coordinate 52,997 of NZ_JBEXZD010000040.1, read as the reverse complement.
CTTGCTCCAGTCCAGGGGCGCCTTCATGGTCGCGCATTGCCACTTGGCGCCGCCGGGCAGCGGGGAGGGCGCCGCGCCGCCGCCCTGGGATTCGGACGGGGCGGGGCAGTCCGTCCACTGAAGCTTCTGGGCCGTGAGATCCCCGCCGTTGGGGCTGTCCCTGGATGTCTCGCCGCCGCAGCCCGCCGCAAGGGCGGAGAGCAGGACGGCGGTTGCGGTCAGGGCGGCTGCGCGCAGCCCGCGGGGGCTCTGCATGTCTCCATCCTCGCGCCGCGGGCGGCCTCCCGCGTCGCGACACGGGCCGTCCGGAGTAGGCGTGACCCGCTCGCCACAGAGGCCCCTTGAGTCACAAGAGCCCCTTGGACTACAGGGATCCCTTGCGTGTCAGATGGTTGAAGGCCAGCCAGCCCGGCAGCACCGGCAGCCACAGCGTCAGCAGCCGGAACATCAGTACCGCGGGAGCGGCCACCTCCTTGGGCAGGCCCACGGCGATCAGGCCGACCGTGAGGGTCGCCTCGACGGCGCCCACGCCGCCGGGAGTGGGGGCGGCCGAACCGAGCGCGTTGCCGGCCAGGAAGACGACGGCGACGCTGGCGATGCTCAGTGAGGTCGACTCGTCGCCGAACGCCCGGATGGAGGCGTCCAGGCACATCACGAAGCAGGCGGTCAGCAGCAGCATGCCGCCGATGCCCGTGATCAGCTTCTGCGGCCGCTGCAGCACGTCCAGCATGCGCGGCACGACACCCGCGAAGAGCGACCGTACGCGCGTGACGACGAACTTGCGCAGGAACGGCACCGAGGTGACCACCAGCACCAGCACGGCGACCGTCAGCAGCCCCGCGATGACCGTCCGGGACGGCGACAGCGACGGTGTCTTCTCGGTACCCGTCAGATAGCCGAACGACAGCAGCATCAGGATGTGACAGCCGAGCCCGAACAGCTGCGACGCGCCGACACTCGCCACCGCGAGCCCCGGGCGCACGCCCGCGCGTTGCAGGAAGCGCGTGTTGAGGGCCACACCGCCGACCGCCGCCGGCGCCACGATCTTCACGAACGACCCGGCCACCTGGGCCGCCACGGTCCGTGGGAACGGCACCCGCTCCGGCACGAACCCCAGCAGCGCCATGGCCGCCGCCACGTAGCTGAGTGCCGAGAACAGCACCGCGGCCGCAAGCCAGCCCCACTGCGCGTTGGCGAAAAGGGTGCCGAACTCGATGTGCGTGAGCTGCGTGAGCAGGTAGTACGCGCCGATGGCACCGGCGATGAAACTGATCAGCGTGCGCGGCCGTACCCGCTCCAGGCGGGCCGGCTCGACCGGCGCCTGCGGCCTGATCCGCAGCACCTGGTGGCGGATCTGGGTGAGCAGGTCCTCCTCACGGGCCTCCTCCAGGGCGTCGTCCATGGCCCGCTTCTGCGCCCGCGCCTCGGCCCGCTCGGCCTTCTTCTCCGTCTTCCGGTCCGGCGTGTCGAGGACGACCCCGGTGACGGTTCCGGTGGTGTCCTGGGCGGCCTGCTCCAGCCGGGCCTGCTTGGCCTTCCGGGACGTCTCCAGGACCGCCTCGCGCTCCCGCTGCGCCCGCTCCCGGGCCAGCCTGCGCAGCGTCGCGCGCGTGGAGCGCGTCAGCGCGATCGGTTGCAGCATGGGCAGGCAGTCGGCGACCGCGTCCGGCCCCAGCACGCCGACGGCGGACGCGACGGCCCGCTCCGCCCCCACCCGCAGTCCGAGCGTCGTCAGCAGCTGGGCGACGTCCATGCGCAGCAGCAGGTCACCGGCGGCGATCTCACCACCGCGCAGATCGGTGAGGATCACGCTGCCGGAACGATCCACCACGATCGCGTCACCCGCGAGCCTGCGGTGCGCGATGCGCCGGGACTGCAGCGCCCGCACCTGGTGCCAGGCGTGGCGCAGCAGCTCGTCGGTGATCTCGTCGTCGGGCAGTGAATCGAGCGTGCGCCCACCGGTGTGCTCGTAGACGAGCATCACGGCGTCGGGTCCGAGCTCGGAGGTCGCGATCAGCTTGGGGGCGTTGGCGCCGGCCGCGATCGCCGCGTACGCGAGCAGCGCCTCCTGCTCCAGGGCCTGGCGCAGGGACTGCAGGCTGCTGCGGGTGGCGAAGCCGCGCAGCGTGAGGTTGCGCCACACCCGGTAGAAGAAGCCCTGCGCCTGCTGCTCGCGGTCGACGACGGTGACGTCCAGCGGCGGGCCGTCCTCCAGGGTGACGAAGTAGCGTCGGCCGCGGTCGCCGCTGTCCGCGGTCTCGGGCACCTCCTCGCGGGCCGCGCTCACCGGGTGGAAGCCGACCGTGCGCAGCCCCGCCATCAGCGTCCGTCCCGTGGGACGGACGTTCGGCGAGCCGACCGCGTACAGGGTGCCGTAGGCGATGGACCAGCCGATCAGCACGGTCAGGATGATCGAGAACGGTGTCGTGTAGCCGGTGACCAGCATCGAGAACGCGTCGAGCAGCAGCACGATCCACAGCACCGAGCGCCAGCGCGGTCTTCGGGACATGCCCACGGCCGTCATGTACGCGATGACGGGGGCGAGGTAGCCGTGCACGGGGTCGGTCAGCGCGTGGATGTCGCCGGGGGAGGGCTGGGTGAGCGCCTCCTGGATCGAGTTCGGGGCCCCCTTGGCCACCCACAGGTCGGTGGCCAGCGTCACCCCGTGCGCGAGGACCGCCGCCAGCACGCCGTCGGCGATCCGCAGCCCGTCCCGTTTGATCAGCCGTTCGATCGCGAAGGCGACCGGCACCAGCAGGATCGCGATGCTGGAACCCAGCCCGGCGATCTTGATGAGCAGATCGGGCGCCTGCCCGGTGCCCTTGTTGATGTCCTGTTCCAGGCCCGACGTGGTGCCGTGCGCGAACGCGGCGATCGCGAGCAGTACGACGATGGCGAGCACACCCACCAGCAGCCGCATCAGGTCCGAGGGGCGGTGCACGCGCGCGGGGAGCAGCGGTTCGTCGCCCTCCAGCTCGTCGATGTGGGCCACGTCGGCGGTCACGTCCCGCTTCTTCGCCGGATCTTTCTCTGCCGGAGCCGCCGGAGCCGCCGGAGCCGTCGAGGCCGTCGGAGCGGTTGCGGCCGTCGCGGCCGTCTCAGCGGCGTTCGCGTGTCCGCGGTCGGCCTGGGCGTCGGTGGTGTCCGCGCGGTCCCGGCCGGTCTGCGCGTCCGTGGTGTCCGCGCGGTCCCGGGTGTCCGTGCCGTCCCGGCCGCCCGTGCCTTCGGTGTCCGGGCGCGATGAAGCCCCAGAGGTGCCCTCCGCGTCGTCGGGGTGCACACCCTGCTGCTTCATGGTCTCTTCTTGGTCTCGTATCACCGGTCACCGCCCGCACGATGGTGGCATGCCCCACCGACACACGGGGGCATGAGGGTGCATATGCGGGATCCGACAGTCTGCCCCAAGGGCCGTCCGGGAGCGAGGGGCACACCCCGTCGCGACCGGGTCACGCTGTCGGTGGGGTGGGGCAGGATGGGACGGATGAGCGAAGTGAGCCTTCCGGACGACGGCCGCCCCGAGCGGGATGAGGCGCTGCCCGAGTACGCCGAGCGTGTCCTCGAGGTCGCCGAGCTGGTCCCGCCGGGCCGTGTCATGACATACGGGGACGTCGCGGAATGGCTGGAGGAGGGAGGCCCCCGCCAGGTCGGCCGCGTGATGGCCCTCTACGGAGGCGCCGTCCCGTGGTGGCGGGTCGTGCGCGCCGACGGTGTCCTGCTCCCGGGGCACGAACTGCGGGCACTCGCGCACTACCGCGCGGAGGGCACACCTCTGAAGGAGGCGAGCAGAGCGGCCGAGGGCCACCTGCCGCGCCTGGACATGAGGCGGGCCCGCTGGGACGGCGACGGCAGCGAACGTGAGCAGGGTCACACCTGACAGCTTCCGCCATCCGACGGGCCGATGGGGAGCCCGCGGCCACCCGTTCGGGCGAATCCGGGCACGCACGTGCAATGCCGTACGTTCGTGCATCGAGGGACACACGTGACGGCAGCGCCCGCAGCGCCCCAGTGCACCGAGGGAAGAAGGGGAAGCCCTGCTTCCGTGCCGGGCGTCGGCGTAGCGTCGGCTGGACGTGTCCCCCTCACCCCGCAGCCACCGCCCTCCACGGCGGGCGGCCCGCCCCCATGACCGCGGCGCCCCGCGCCGGCAGTGACAGACCCCAGCACTCCCACCAGGACCGGCGAACCACGTGAGCTCCTCTTCCTCCACCAGGCGCCTGACGCACCCCCAGGTGCGCCAGGGGAACCGTGGCGCTTACCGACTGGTGCGTACCCCGCCGGCCAAGCCGGATCCCCCTCGTCTGGACGCCGCACAGCGCGCTGTGGTTGACCATGAGAACGGCCCGCTGCTCGTCCTCGCCGGCCCGGGCACCGGCAAGACCACCACCCTGGTCGAGTCCGTGGCCGCCCGGATCGCCCGCGGCCAGGACCCCGAGCGGATCCTTGTGCTGACGTTCAGCCGCAAGGCGGCCATGGAACTGCGCGACCGCATGGCGCTGCGCACCGGCGCGGCCCGCGCCCCTCGGGCGACCACCTTCCACTCGTTCTGCTACGCCCTGGTCCGCGCCCACCAGGACAGCGGCCTGTTCGTGGAGCCGCTGCGGCTGCTGTCCGGGCCCGAACAGGACGTGACCGTCCGCGAGCTCCTGGCGGGCCAGGTCGACCTGGAGGGACTGGGGCTCGCGCACGTCCGCTGGCCCGACGAGCTGCGCGCCTGCCTGACCACCCGCGGTTTCGCCGACGAGGTCCGCGCGGTCCTCGCCCGCAGCCGCGAACTGGGCCTCGGCCCCGACGCGCTGGCGTCCTTCGCGCGCCGCATCGGCCGCCCCGACTGGCAGGCCGCGGCCGCCTTCCTCGCGGAGTACCTCGACGTCCTGGATCTCCAGGGCGTGCTCGACTACGCCGAACTCGTCCACCGCGCGGTGCTCCTCGCCCGCCGTCCCGAGGTCGCCCAGCGGCTCGCCGCGCAGTACGACGCCGTCTACGTCGACGAGTACCAGGACACCGACGCGGCTCAGGTCCGCCTGCTGCGGGCACTGGCTGGGGAGGGCCGGACCCTGCTCGCCTTCGGTGACCCCGACCAGTCGATCTACGCGTTCCGGGGCGCGGACGTGAACGGCATCCTCGACTTCCCGCAGACCTTCCCGCGCGCGGAGGGCCGTCCCGCGCCCGTCGCGGTGCTGCGCACCTCCCGCCGCTCCGGCGCGGCACTGCTGGCCGCGACCCGCCTGCTGACCCAGCGCATGCCGCTCACCCGGCTCCCGGGCGACAAGGTCCGCGCACACCGGGAGCTGATCGCGGCACGGGAGGGCGGTCGCGTCGAGGTCCACACCTACCCGACGCCGGGCACCGAGGTGGACAACATCGCCGACATCCTGCGCCGGGCCCATCTGGAGGACGGGGTTCCCTGGAGCGAGATGGCCGTCCTGGTGCGCGCCGGCGCCCGCACCATACCGACGCTCCGCCGCGCCCTGACCGCCGCGGGCGTGCCCCTGGAGGTCGACGGCGACGACCTGCCGCTGCGCCACGAACCGGCGGTGGCACCGCTGCTGACGGCGCTGCGCGCGGTGGCGACGGCGGAGGCGGCCCGGCGTCCCGAAGGGGAGACGGCCAATGCGGCCCGGCACCCCGAGGCGGACACGACCGGGGAGGCCCAGCGCCCCGAGCCGGACACGACCGAGCCGGACACGACCGGGGAGGCCCAGCGCCCCGAGCCGGACACGACCGAGCCGGACACGACCGAGCCGGACACGACCGAGCCTGAGCAGACTGAGCGGACAGCGCACCCGGACCGGCGTGACCCGGAACCGGAGGCCGCCGACTCCTGCTGGCTCGACACCGAAACCGCCCTCACCCTCCTCGCCTCGCCGCTCGCCGGCATGGACGCCGCCGACCTGCGCCGCCTGGGCCGTGCGCTGCGCGAGGAGGAACGGACCGCGGGCAACCCCCTGCCACCGCCCTCCGACGAACTGCTGGCGCGTGCCCTGGCCGAACCGGAGCGCCTCGTCGCGCACGACCCGGCGTACGCGCGGGGCGCCCAGCGCCTGGGCGCGCTGCTCAGGAAGGCCAGGGAGCGCCTGGCGGGCGGCGGCACCGCCGAGGAGGCGCTGTGGGACCTGTGGGAGGGCACGCCGTGGCCCGAGCGCCTGGAGCGGACCAGCCGGCGCGGCGGCGCCGCGGGCCGCAACGCGGACCGGGACCTGGACGCCGTCTGCGCGCTGTTCGCGACCGCCGCCCGCGCGGAGGAGCGCACCGGCGGCCGGGGCGCCCTGAACTTCCTGGAGGAGATCGACGCCCAGGACATCGCCGCCGACACGCTCACGCGGCGCGCGCCGCGCCCCGACGCCGTACGCCTGATGACGGCCCACCGCTCCAAGGGCCTCCAGTGGCGCCTGGTCGTCGTCGCGGGCGTCCAGGAGGGACTGTGGCCGGACCTGCGCCGCCGGGGCTCCCTGCTGGAGGCCGACCGGATCGGCCGCGACGGCCTCGCCGAGCCGCTCACGCCCGGGGCCCTGCTGGCGGAGGAGCGCCGGCTGTTCTACGTGGCCGCCACGCGCGCGCGTGACCGGCTCGTCGTGACCGCGGTGAAGGCCCCCGCGGACGACGGCGACCAGCCGTCCCGCTTCCTCACCGAACTCGGCGTCGAACCCAAGGACGTCACCGGACGCCCCCGCCGCCCGCTGGCCGTGGCGGCACTGGTCGCCGAACTGCGGGCCACCACCGTCGACCCGCGCGTGTCCGACGCCCTGAGGCAGGCCGCCGCGCGCAGGCTGGCCCGGCTCGCCGCGCTCGCCGACGACGAGGGCCGTCCCCTGGTGCCCTCGGCGCACCCCTACCGATGGTGGGGCATGGCCGAGCCGACCGAGAGCAAGGTGCCGCTGCGCGACCGCGACCAGCCGGTCGTGCTGTCCGGAAGCGCCCTCGACCAGCTGGCCAACACCTGCGCCCTGCAATGGTTCCTCGGCCGCGAGGTCAAGGCCGACGCACCCGCGACCGCCGCCCAGGGCTTCGGCAACGTGGTGCACGTCCTGGCCGACGAGGTCGCGTCCGGACACACCCCCGCCGACCTCGCCGTCCTCATGGAACGCCTGGAGACGGTGTGGAACGCGCTCGCCTTCGACGCGCCCTGGAAGTCGGCCCAGGAGAAGGAACACGCGCGCGTGGCGCTCGAACGCTTCCTGCGCTGGCACGTTCTGGAGCGCACCGGCCGCACCCCGGTGGCCAGCGAGCACGACTTCGACGTGACTCTCGGGGCCGGTGACTACCAGGTGCGCATCCGCGGCTCCATGGACCGCGTGGAGGCCGACCGCGACGGCCGCGCCTACGTCGTCGACTTCAAGACCGGCAAACAGGCGCCCACGGGAGCCGAGGTGGCCCGCCACCCGCAGCTGGCCGTCTACCAGCTGGCCGTCCGCGAAGGCGCCGTCGACGAGGCCTTCGACGGCAGCCGCCCCGAGCCGGGCGGCGCCGAGCTCGTCCAGCTGCGCCAGGGCGCGGCCAAACGGGACGGCGGCGACAGCCTGCCCAAGGTGCAGGCCCAGGAGCCGCTGGAGGGCGAGTGGGTCGGCGACCTGCTGGCCACCGCCGCCGGAAAGGTCCTCGACGAACGGTTCACGCCCACCGCCGGCCAGCACTGCGCGCACTGCGCCTTCCGGGCCTCGTGCAGCGCCCGGCCGGAGGGACGCCACGTCGTCGAGTGACGTACGTGACGTACGGCACCACGTGTGCTGACCTGCGCTTTCTCCGCCCCTGAGAGTGACTCGGGCATCGGTTGTCAGTGGCCGCCGCTAGCCTCTTCGACGTGCCCGCCCGTATCACCGATCCCGAGCAGCTCAAGGAGCTCCTCGGGATTCCGTTCACCCCGGAGCAGACGGCCTGCATCACCGCGCCGCCCGCCCCGCAGGTGATCGTGGCCGGAGCCGGGTCCGGGAAGACGACCGTGATGGCGGCCCGCGTGGTGTGGCTGGTCGGCACCGGTCAGGTCGCCCCCGAACAGGTCCTCGGCCTGACCTTCACCAACAAGGCCGCCGGGGAGCTCGCCGAGCGCGTCCGCAAGGCGCTGATCAAGGCGGGCGTCACCGACCCCGATGTCATCGACCCGGACAACCCACCGGGCGAGCCGGTGATCTCCACGTACCACGCCTTCGCCGGCCGCCTGCTGACCGACCACGGGCTGCGCATCGGACTCGAACCCACCACCCGCCTGCTCGCCGACGCCACCCGCTACCAGCTCGCCGCGCGTGTGCTGCGCGAGGCACCGGGCCCGTACCCGGCGCTGACCCGTTCCTTTCCCGACCTCGTCAGCGACCTCCTCGCCCTCGACGCCGAGCTCGCCGAACACCTGGTGACACCCGAGGACCTGCGCACCTGGGACGCCGGGCTGCTGCGCACCCTCGAAGGCGCCAAGCTGTCCAACGCCGACCTGCGCAAGGTCCCCGAGACCGCCGCCGCCCGCCGCGAGCTGGCCGGGCTGGTGCTCCGCTACCGGGCCGTCAAGCGCGAGCGGGACCTGCTCGACTTCGGCGACCAGATCGCCCTCGCGGCCAGGCTCGCCCAGCTCCCGGAGGTCGGCCGCATCCTGCGCGAGGACTTCCGGGTGGTCCTCCTGGACGAGTACCAGGACACCTCGGTCGCCCAGCGCATCCTGCTGGCCGGCCTCTTCGGTGGCGGCACCGGCCACCCCGTGACCGCCGTGGGCGACCCCTGCCAGGCCATCTACGGCTGGCGCGGCGCATCCGTCGCCAACCTCGACGACTTCCCCGAGCACTTCGCGCACGCCGACGGCCGCCCCGCCACGCGCCAGGCGCTCAGCGAGAACCGCCGCAGCGGCGGTCGTCTGCTCGACCTCGCCAACGGCCTCGCCGCGCCGCTGCGCGCCATGCACGCGGGCGTGGAGGCCCTGCGCCCCGCCCCCGGAGCCGAGCGCGACGGGCTGGTGCGGTGCGCGCTGCTGCGCACGCACGCCGAGGAGATCGAATGGGTCGCCGACTCCATCGCCCACCTCGTGCGGACGGGGAAGGCACCCGGTGAGATCGCCGTCCTGTGCCGTACCGCGACCGACTTCGCCGAGATCCAGGGCGCCCTGGTCGCCCGGGACGTCCCGGTCGAGGTGGTCGGCCTGTCCGGGCTGCTGCACCTGCCCGAGGTCGCCGACCTCGTCGCCGTCTGCGAGGTCCTTCAGGACCCCGGCGCCAACGCCTCCCTGGTGCGGCTGCTGACCGGCCCGCGCTGGCGGATCGGCCCGCGCGACCTCGCGCTCCTGGGACGCCGGGCCAGGCTGCTCGTGGCGCACGCGCGCGTGGGCGCCGACGGCGACCCGGACCGCCGCCTCGCGGAGGCGGTGGAGGGCGTCGACCCGGCCGAGGTCATCTCGCTCGCCGACGCCCTCGACACGTTCCTGGAGACGCCCCTGAACGGCGCACCCGGCCGGGGAGACGACGACGGACTGCCGTTCTCGCCGGAGGCGCGCGTGCGGTTCGCCCGGCTCGCCGCCGAACTGCGCGACCTGCGCCGCTCGCTGTCCGACCCGCTCATGGACGTCCTGCACCGGGTCCTGGCCGTCACCGGCCTGGAGGTCGAGCTGTCCGCCTCCCCGCACGCCCTGGCCGCCCGCCGCCGCGAGACCCTGTCGAACTTCCTGGACGTCGCCGCCTCCTTCGCCGCCAACGAGAGTCAGGCGACCCTGCTCGCCTTCCTCGGGTTCCTGCGCACCGCCGCCCAGTACGAGAAGGGTCTGGACAACGCGCTGCCCGGCGGCGAGAACACGGTCAAGGTGCTCACCGCGCACAAGTCCAAGGGCCTGGAGTGGGACGTCGTCGCCGTCCCCGGCCTGGTCACGGGGACCTTCCCCAGCGCCCAGGGCCGTGAGAAGTGGACCAGCCAGGGCAAGGTCCTCCCGCACGCCCTGCGCGGCGACGCCGCCACCCTCCCCGACGTCGACGGCTGGGACGCGCGCGGCCTGAAGGCCTTCCACGAGGCCATGAAGGACCACCAGCACACCGAGGAGCTGCGGCTCGGCTACGTCACCTTCACCCGCCCCCGCTCCCTGCTGCTCGGCTCCGGCCACTGGTGGGGCCCGAGCCAGAAGAAGCCCCGCGGCCCCTCCGAGTTCCTCCAGGCCCTGTACGACCACTGCACCGCCGGACACGGCGAGATCGAGGCCTGGGCGCAGGAGCCCGAGGAGGACGAGGAGAACCCGGCCCTGCGGCAGGCAGCGGCCGACCAGGTCTGGCCGCTGCCCCTGGACGAGGCCGCCCTGACCCGCCGCCGCGCCGCCGCCGCGACCGTCCTGGCCCACCTGGACGACCTCGCCGCGCGCGCGGACGGCCGCCGTCCGGCCGTACACGACCCGGAGTCCCACGACGACCCGGACTGGCCCTCGCCCCCGGAGGACGACGAACCGCCCTACGGCGAGGAACCGCCCTACGGCGAGGAACCGCCCTTCGACGACGAACCGCCCCACGACGAGGACGTCTCCTTCGAGGACGACCCGGGCGACTGGGACTCCTGGAGCAGCGACCGTCCCGCGGCCCCCGACCAGCCCACGGCCCCCGACCAGCCCACGACCCCCCACCAGCCCACGACCCCCCACCAGACCGCGATCCCCCACCAGCCCACGGTCCCGCACCAGGCGACGGCACCGGACCGGCCGCCGGCCGCACCGCCGGACCCCGCCGCGCCCGGCCGGCACGCTCCCGCACCGCGCACCGCACCGCGCAGCGCCCCACCGGAGCCCGCACCCGAGCCCCGGACCGAGCCGCTCACCCCCGAGGAGACCCGCCTCGTCGCCTCCTGGGACCGCGACCTCGACGCGCTCACCGGGGAGCTCCGGCGTGCCCGGCAGGGCGTCACCGACGTACCCCTGCCGACGACCCTGACCGCCTCGCAGCTACTGCGTCTGGCCGCCGACCCGGACGGGTTCGCGCGGGAGCTCGCGCGCCCCATGCCGCGCCCCCCACAACCCGCGGCGCGCCGCGGCACCCGCTTCCACGCCTGGGTCGAGACCCGCTTCGAAGAGCTCACGCTGCCCATGCTGGAGCCCGAGGAGCTGCCCGGTTCCGACGCGGAGATCGCCGACGAACGCGATCTGGAGGCCCTCAAGGAGGCCTTCGAGCGCACCGAGTACGCGCACCGCACGCCCCACCGCGTCGAGGCCCCCTTCCAGCTGGAGATCGCCGGCCGCGTCGTCCGCGGCCGGATCGACGCCGTCTACAAGGAGGGCGACGGCGAGGAGGCGACGTACGAGATCGTGGACTGGAAGACCGGCCGGGGGCGCACCGCCGACCCGCTCCAGCTCGCCGTGTACCGGCTGGCCTGGGCGGAGCGGCACGGCGTCCCGCTCGAGCGGGTCGGTGCCGCGTTCCTGTACGTGCGCACCGGCGAGGTGGTACGACCGGACGGCCTGCCGGACCGGGCCGCACTGGAGCGGCTGCTCCTCGAGGAACCGCGGGGCGAGCCACAGTGTGACGAACCGCCCGAACAGGATGTCATCGCGTGCCGATAGGCTCGGGACCATGAGCCAGACCCCGGACAGCGCCGTCCGCACGTACATCGAGCAGCACCGCGCCGCCTTCCTCGACGACCTCGTCGAGTGGCTGCGCATCCCCTCCGTGTCGGCCCAGCCCGACCACGCGCCCGACGTACGGCGCAGCGCCGACTGGCTCGCGGCCAAGCTCAAGGAGACCGGCTTCACCACCGCCGAGGTCTGGCAGACAGAGGGCGCCCCGGCCGTCTTCGCCGAATGGCCCTCCGACGACCCCGACGCCCCGACGGTCCTCGTCTACGGCCACCACGACGTCCAGCCCGCCGCCCGCGAGGACGGCTGGGACAGCGAGCCCTTCGAGCCGGTCGTCCGCGGAAACCGCCTCTACGCGCGCGGGGCCGCCGACGACAAGGGCCAGGTGTTCTTCCACACACTCGGTGTCCGCGCCCACCTCGCCGCCACCGGCCGCGCCACCCCGGCCGTGCACCTCAAGCTGCTGATCGAGGGCGAGGAGGAGTCCGGCTCCCCGCACTTCCGGGCGCTGGTCGAGCGCCACGCCGGCCGGCTCGCCGCCGACGCGGTGATCGTCTCGGACACCGGCATGTGGTCCGAGGACACCCCCACGGTGTGCACCGGCATGCGCGGCCTCGCCGAGTGCGAGATCCGGCTGTCCGGCCCCGACCAGGACATCCACTCCGGCTCCTTCGGCGGCGCCGTGCCCAACCCGGCGGCCGCGGCCGCCCGCCTCGTCGCCGCCCTGCACGACGAGCACGCGCGCGTGGCCGTCCCCGGCTTCTACGACGGCATCGTGGAGCTCACCGAGCGCGAGCGCGAACTCTTCGCCGAGCTGCCCTTCGACGAGGACCAGTGGCTGCGCACCGCCAAGTCCCACGCCGCCCACGGTGAAGAGGGCTACTCCACCCTGGAGCGCGTCTGGGCCCGCCCCACCGCGGAGGTGAACGGCATCGGCGGCGGCTACCAGGGCCCCGGCAGCAAGACGATCATCCCGTCCACGGCGATGGTGAAGCTGTCGTTCCGCCTGGTCGCGGGCCAGGACCCCGACCACATCGAGAAGGCCGTCCGCGCCTGGGTCGACGAGCAGGTGCCCGACGGGATCCGGCACGAGACCGTGTTCGGCGCGGCCACCCGCCCCTGCCTGACCCCGCTGGAGCATCCGGCGCTGCGGTCCGTGACCCGGGCCATGGGCCGTGCCTTCGGCACCCCGGTCCGCTTCACCCGCGAAGGCGGCTCCGGACCGGCCGCCGACCTCCAGGAGGTCCTCGGCGCACCGGTGCTCTTCCTGGGCATCTCCGTCCCGTCCGACGGCTGGCACGCCCCGAACGAGAAGGTCGAGCTCGACCTTCTGCTCAAGGGCGTCGAGACCAGCGCATACCTGTGGGCCGACCTCGCCGAGCACTGGCGCGATGCGCCCTGACGGGCGGCCGCCGTCCGGGGCACCCGCCCGCGCGGGGCACACTGGAGAGGCCGCCCGGCATCTCCAGGCGCCGCCGGACCTGGTCGCCTCCCGCCGTACGTCCCGCTGAACCGTCGCCGAAACCACCGTTCCACCGGGGGAGTTGGAAGCACTCGTGACCACCTGGACCGACCACACCGCCGACCGACCCATCTCGCTCACCGCACCCAGCGGCATCGACCGGGCCGCCCACCACCGGCTCGACGAGGCCTGGCTCGCCGCGGCATGGAGCCACCCCACCACCCGCTGCTTCGTGGTCTCCGGCGGCCAGGTGCTCATCGACGAGACGCCCGACGGCCGCACCGAACTCGTCATGACCCCGTCCTTCGAAGCCCCCCTCACCGAGGCGCACCGCTACTTCCTCGGCACCGACGAGGAGGGCGTGAGCTACTTCGCGCTCCAGAAGGACTCCCTGCCCGGCCGCATGGACCAGTCCGCCCGCCCGGCGGGCCTGCGCGAGGCCGGACTGCTGCTTCCGCCCCGCGACGCGGGCCTGATGGTGCACGCGGTGGCCCTGGAGAACTGGCAGCGACTGCACCGCTTCTGCTCCCGCTGCGGCGAGCGCACCGTGATCGCCGCGGCCGGCCACATCCGCCGCTGCCCCGCCTGCGGCGCCGAGCACTACCCGCGCACCGACCCGGCGGTGATCATGGCCGTCACCGACGACGAGGACCGCATCCTCCTCGGCCGTCAGGTGCACTGGCCCGAGGGCCGCTTCTCCACCCTCGCGGGGTTCGTCGAGCCCGGCGAGTCCATCGAGCAGTCGGTGCGCCGCGAGGTCCACGAGGAGGTCGGCATCGCCGTCGGCCAGGTCGAGTACGTCGCCAGCCAGCCCTGGCCGTTCCCCTCCAGCCTCATGCTGGGCTTCATGGCCCATGCCACCTCCACCGAGATCGACGTCGACGGCGACGAGATCCACGAGGCCCGCTGGTTCTCCCGCGAGGAGCTGCGCGCGGCCTTCGACTCCGGCGAGGTCCTGCCCCCGTACGGCATCTCCATCGCGGCCCGTCTGATCGAACTCTGGTACGGCAAGCCCCTGCCCACCAGGAGTGTCGTCTGAGGGACCACGACGACGAAGGCGGCCCCCGGGATTCTCGGGGGCCGCCTTGTCACCTGGTCCGGGCGCCGGACTCAGACGCCGATCTTCTGCTTCACCTGGGCCAGCGACGGGTTCGTCAGCGTCGATCCGTCCGCGAAGAGCACGGTCGGGACCGTCTGGTTGCCGCCGTTCGCCTTCTCGACGAAGGCCGCGGACTCCGGGTCCTGCTCGATGTTGATCTCGGTGTACCCAATGCCCTCGCGGTCCAGCTGGCTCTTCAGCCGGCGGCAGTAGCCGCACCACGTGGTGCTGTACATCGTCACAGTGCCCGGCATGTCTCGCGCTCCTTCGGCGGGTCGGGACGTCATGGTCGCAGTGAGGGAACGTACGGCACGGGCACGGCATTCCCACCGGGGGTATGGGGCCCGGCCGCGTGACGCCTGTCGCATTAGTACGACCGCAAGGGGCCACCTGTGGACAACCGGCTCACCCGTCTCCCGCGACCTGGCAGCATGGCCATGTGACAGCAGCAACGCACTCCACCCTCTTCCCGCACGTACCGGACTCTGCCGACGCGGTGCTCGAAGGGCTCGACCCCGAGCAGCGCGAGGTCGCCACCGCGCTGCACGGTCCGGTGTGCGTGCTCGCCGGCGCCGGCACGGGCAAGACGCGCGCGATCACCCATCGCATCGCGTACGGGGTGCGGGCCGGGATCCTCCAGCCCTCCAGCGTGCTCGCCGTCACCTTCACCAACCGCGCCGCCGGTGAGATGCGCGGCCGGCTGCGTCAGCTCGGCGCTCACGGGGTCCAGGCCCGCACCTTCCACTCGGCCGCCCTGCGCCAGCTCCAGTACTTCTGGCCGAAAGCCGTCGGTGGCGGCATGCCCCGACTCGTGGACCGCAAGATCCAGCTCGTCGCGGACGCGGCCGCCGCCTGTCGTGTCCGCCTCGACCGGGGCGAGCTGCGGGACGTCTCGGCGGAGATCGAATGGTCCAAGGTCACCCAGACCGTCCCGGCCGACTACGCCCTCGCAGCCGCGAAGGCCGGCCGTGAGGTCCCCCGCGATCCGGCCGAGGTCGCCCAGCTCTACTCCGTCTACGAGGACCTCAAGAGGGACCGCTCGGTCATCGACTTCGAGGACGTCCTGCTGCTGACCGTCGCCATCCTCCAGGACCGGCGTGACATCGCCGAACAGGTCCGCGCCCAGTACCAGCACTTCGTGGTGGACGAGTACCAGGACGTCAGCCCGCTGCAGCAGCGCCTGCTGGAGCTGTGGCTGGGCGACCGGGACACCCTGTGCGTCGTCGGCGACGCCAGCCAGACCATCTACTCGTTCACTGGCGCAACCCCCGACCACCTCCTCGACTTCCGCGCCCGCCACCCCGGCGCCACCGTGGTCAAGCTGGTCCGTGACTACCGCTCCACTCCCCAGGTGGTCCATCTGGCCAACGGACTGCTCGCCCAGGCCCGCGGCCGTGCCGCCGACCACCGGCTGGAACTGGTCTCCCAACGGGCCGCCGGGCCGGAGCCCGAATTCGCCGAGTACACCGACGAGCCCGCCGAGGCGGAGGGCGCCGCCCGCCGTATCCGGGACCTCGTCGCCTCCGGGGTCCCGGCGAGCGAGATCGCGGTCCTGTTCCGGACGAATTCCCAGTCCGAGACCTATGAACAGGCCCTCGCCGACGTCGGCGTGCCCTATCAGCTGCGGGGCGCCGAGCGTTTCTTCGACCGCCCCGAGGTGCGCAAGGCCGGTGTCGCCCTGCGTGGCGCCGCCCGTTTCGGGTCCAACGACTCCCTGCTCGACGAGGCCGTGGATCTGCCGTCGCAGGTGCGTGCCGTCCTCTCCGGCGAGGGCTGGACCCCGCAGCCCCCGGCCGGTTCGGGTGCCGTCAGAGAACGCTGGGAGTCGCTGGCCGCCCTGGTGAACCTGGCGCAGGACTTCGCCGCCGCCCACCCCGGCGCCACCCTCGCCGACCTCGTGGCCGAACTCGACGAGCGGGCCGGCGCCCAGCACGCCCCCACCGTGCAGGGCGTCACCCTGGCCTCCCTGCACTCCGCCAAGGGCCTGGAGTGGGACGTCGTCTTCCTCGTCGGCGTCACCGAGGGAATGATCCCGATCAGCTACGCCAGAACCGACGAGCAGATCGAGGAGGAGCGGCGCCTGCTCTACGTCGGCGTCACCCGCGCCCGTGAGCGGCTGCACGTCTCCTGGTCGCTGTGCCGCTCGCCCGGCGGCCGTCCCAGCCGCCGCCCCAGCCGCTTCCTCGACGGACTGCGTCCCGGGTCCGCCGCCACGGCCGGCCGTGCCACGACCGGGGCCACCGGCGGCATCGAGCGCGGGGTCGCCCTGTCCGGGGGGACGGCGGGGACGGCTGGCACGGCAGGGACGCCGGAGACCGTGCCGCGGCGCACCCAGCGGACCCCGGCCCGGTGCCGGGTGTGTGGCCGCACGCTGACCGACGCCGGCGAGATGAAGCTGATGCGCTGCGACGACTGCCCCTCCGACATGGACGAGGGCCTCTACGAGCGGCTGCGTGAGTGGCGGGAGGAGCAGGCGCGGCGCACCGGGCAGCCCGCGTTCTGCGTCTTCACCGACAGGACCCTGATGGCGATCGCGGAGGCGGTCCCGGACGACGAGCGGGAGCTCGCGCGCATCCCCGGGGTCGGCATGCGCAAGCTGCGCCGCCACGGGGCCGACGTTCTCGCCATCTGCGCAGGTCAGCCGTGTGCGACCGGAGACGCCGAGGACTGATACGAACTCGTCGAAAAAATAGTTTGCGCACGCCCCGTCCATCCCCATAGGTTCTTGGTCACGGGAACAGCGGTCTTCCTGAGGCCCTGATTCCGTGTTGTACTTGCACATCTGAACGGACTGGCTCACCCCAGTCCCCTAGACGCCGAGAGGAGGCGAGTCCAGTGATCAGCATCAAGAGCAGCTTCTTCAGCACCGCCAAAATGACCGATCGCTCGGTCGCCTCCCTGTGCATGCTCGGCGTCTCGGACCAGGGCACCGGTCTGTCCGGCATTCGTGCCGTGCGTCCGGCGTCCTCTGTGTCTCTCGCGGGTCTTCCCATCCGTGAGCGCAATGAGCGACCGACCAAGGCACTGGAAGCAGTAGCGGCACAGGCGCAGGCCTATGCCTTTACGGCGGCCGGTGCCGGAAGCCGGAAGCAGACGACGCAGCACCACCACCTGATGTGGGCCTTCCGTGGGCCGAAACCCTGGAGTGATCCAGCCTGATCGCCGATCAGGCCGGCGCCTTCAGGGCCGCGGAACCCCATCCGGGATCCGCGGCCCTTCTGTTTTCCCCGAACGGGGACGGCGGACCGAAGGGGCCTCGGGACAAGAAAAGAACCCGGTACCCAGCCGACACCCGGCCGACCGGCCGGACCGACCAGACGAGGAAGACGAACCGTGCAACTCGAAGCGCACGCCCCGTCCGTACCGCCTTCCGACACGATCCCCAAGCCCGGTCTCACGGAGGACCCCACCTTGATCCCGCTCACCGCGCTCACCGCGCTCGACGACGCCATCGAGAACCTCGGCGTGCCCGTCCCGTGCCGCTCCTACGACCCGGAGGTCTTCTTCGCCGAGTCGCCGGCGGACGTGGAGTACGCCAAGTCCCTCTGCCGCACCTGCCCGCTGATCGAGGCCTGCCTCGCCGGCGCCAAGGAGCGGCGTGAGCCCTGGGGTGTCTGGGGTGGCGAGCTGTTCGTCCAGGGTGTTGTGGTCGCCCGGAAGCGGCCGCGTGGCCGCCCGCGCAAGAACCCGGTCACGGCATGAACACCGCAGGAACGATCGACCGCCCCCTCACGCACGACCCCCAGAAGCAGGCCCCGATGAAGCCGTCCACCAGCGAGCCCGCAGGCTCCGCGACCGAAGACGTCACCACCACCGGCGCGAACGACTCGCGTCAGAACAGGACCCGAGAGATGCAACTCATCCCCGAAGCCATGGCTCGTGCGCATATGCACGAACGACTGAGGGAGGCGGAGGGGCAACGCCAGGCCATGCGTCTGGTGGCCGCCCGCCGGATGCAGCGTCGTGCCGAGCGTGCCTCGCTGCGCGCCCGCCGTGCGCTCGCCATGGCGGTCATGCACTGACCGTCCACACACCGCCGAGCGGTGGCCTCCCGGCCGGGAGGTGAACTCTCCCGCGGGGGCAGGTCCGTTGAGATGCGGACCCGCCCCCGCGGTGCGTTGCACGCGCCGACGCACGGCGGCGGAGGTATCGTCGCCGGGTGACGAGTCTTCCCGCAGAACCCGGCCACGGCGGCCCCACCGCGCAGCGCCCGCCCGTGGTCTGCACGCGCTGCGCCACCCCGGCCGAGGGCCTTCCCCCCACGTGGACCTGCTCCGTGGAGAACGGTGTCCGCTGCTACTTCTGCGACGCCTGCTCCCGCGAGAACCTCCGTTCCATCGAGAGCCGGCTCGACTCCGCCTGGTGGTGAACCCGCCGGACCACCGGCCCGGCCCTCCTCGATCCGGCCTCCGCTCCCCGCTCAGGCCTCGACGGCGGACTCCTCGTCCTCGGAGTCCAAGACGTCCTCGGAGTCCAGGACATCCCCGGAGTCGAGGACGTCCTCGGGCTCCAGGACATCCTCGGGCTCCAGGACGAAGCCCGGCAGCCACTCCTCCAGTTCCTCCCTCAGCCGCACCGTCGAACCCAGCTGGCACAGCACCCCGATGGTGCTGAGCGTCACACGGTGTATCAGCAGGTACGCCGGAGGCAGGTTGAGGCGCTTGCCCAGCTGATAGGCGGGGGAGCGGGGGTCGGCGATGCGGGCCGCCTGGTTGCGCATCCAGCTCCGGGTGAAGGTGAACTCCTCCACCTGGGCCGGTTCGATGATCGGCAGCAGGTAGTCGAGGACCGCGTCCGGGTCGAGCTCGATCGACTCCTTCACGAAGCCTTCCGCGCAGAGCAGCTCGTAGACCGCATCGGCCTGCCCGTCCAGGGTCATCCGCAGGGACTCCCCGATCGGCGTGGGCAGACCCCCGGGCAGGCGGTCGACGGTGCCGAAGTCCAGCACGCCCAGGCGCCAGTCGTCCGCGCCGTCGGGCCCGCCGGGCAGCAGACGGAAATTGCCCGGATGCGGATCGGCGTGCAGCAGACCGGTGCGGGCCGGACCGGAGAACAGGAAGCGGGCCAGCAGCTGGCCGGCCCGGTCGCGCTGCTCACGGGAGCCGTCCGCGATCACCTCCGACAGCGGGATGCCGTCGATCCACTCGGTGACGAGCACCTGGTCGCGCTGGTGGACGACGGCGGGGACGACCACGTCGGGATCGTCCGCGAACTCCTCCGCGTGAGACTGCTGGGCCTCGGCCTCCAGGCCGTAGTCCAGCTCCTCGGAGACACGGTCCTTCAGCTCGGAGATCAGGGGCTTGATGTCCATGCCCGGGATCAGCGGTCCCAGCAGGCGCGCGAACCGGCTCAGTTGCCCCAGGTCGGACAGCAGGGCATCACCGGCGCCCGGGTACTGCACCTTGACCGCGACCTCGCGGCCGTCGTGCCACACCGCCCGGTGCACCTGCCCGATCGAGGCCGCCGCGGACGGCTTGTCCTCGAACTCCTCGAACAGCTCACGCCAGTCCACGCCGAGCCGCTCCTCCAGCACGGCGTGCACGGTGCGCGTCGGCATCGGCGGAGCGGCCTCCTGGAGCTTGGTCAGCGCCGCCCGGTAGGGGCCGGCGACCTCCTCGGGCAGCGCGGACTCGAAGACGGACAGCGCCTGCCCGAACTTCATCGCCCCGCCCTTGAGCTCGCCCAGCACCTTGAACAACTGCTCGGCCGTGCGTTGCTGCAGTTCCCGGCCGACGAGCTCCGCGGACTCACCGACGATCCGTTTGCCCAGTCCCCAGGTCGCCCTCCCGGCGAAGCCGAGCGGGAGTGCGGCGAGCTTGGCGGTCCGGGTGACCGCCTTCCGGGGAAGATCAGACATGCGCCCTCCAAGTCCCAGCAAGCCGCGCCGCGTCTGCCTGTCGGCAGGGCGTCGATGACGGCCGTTGCCCAGCCATTGTCGCGCGTGAGTCCCCTTCGTTTGAGGTGTCCTCCGCCACGGGTTTCCGCGCGGCTCCGCACGGACAGTCCGGATGCGGCCACACCGGCCGCGCGCGCCAGTTCAGACCGGGCGCGGACACCTCCCAGCGGACACCCATGCCGGAGGGCGACTCCCCGTCCAGGAAGGCGAGCGCATGGGCCGCCGCCAGCCCGGCGACCGTCGTGGCGAGGGCCAGGTCACAGGGGCGTACGGGGCGCCGCCTGCCGGACCGCCACTGGGCCACCAGACGCGGCCACGTCTCGTCCCGGTCCGTACGGCCCCGGTGCAGGCACTCGGCGCAGCCCGTCTGGCCGGGCAGGACGATCGGGCCCACGACGCCCGTGGCCTCGACGACACCCGCGTACAGATGAGGGGTGCCCGACGCGATCAGCTCGGCCGCTGAGACCGGGTCGGGTGCGTGCACGGCGAGGTCGTCCCTCGGGGCCACGATCACCAGCGAGTGGCCCGGCTCGCCCACCCCGAGCGACTCGCGTGACTCGCGCGATTCGCGTGACTCATGCGACTCGTGCGGCGCTCCGGTGCCGCGGCGCACCGGACGGTCCGGGGCCGCCCGGCGCACGGCCCGGCGGGCCGCGGCGGTCCGCCGCTCCCCGACGGCCTCGGCGGGCAGCCCGCCCGGGGCGACGTCCCAGGGCTCGACGCATCCCCCGTCGAGCACATCGACCTCACCGATGCCCGCGCCGGACAGCAGGGCCGCCAGGACCGCACCCACCCGGCCCGCGCCGCGCACCTGTACCCGCAGATCACGCCGGGCCGCCAGCCGGTCGATCGCCTCGCCCGGTTCCCGCGCCACCAGGGACAGCGACGCCAGATCCGGCCGCAGCCGGTCCATGACCTCCTTCTTCTCCCGCAGCGCGCGGGCCGCCGCGCCCCCGCCGCGGGCGTCGTCCAGCAGCCCGGCATGGGCCAGCCGGGTCACGAGCCGGTCGACATGGCCCTCCGGCAGGTCCATGCGGCGCCCTTCCTCCCGCAGAAGGGGCAGGCCGCGTGTGCCGTTGAGCAGTTCGAGGAAACTGCCCGTCGCCGTGTCGACCGGGCCGAGTGTCAGCGCGTGCGCGGGAGTCATCCCGAACTGCACGGTGTTGAGATCACGCCAGCCGCGCCGGAGCGCGGGTTTCACCATCGGATGCATGTGCGGCCCCCGTAGCCGAAGAAACCCAAGGAAACAGCCTGGACAGCAGCCCGGGGAAAAGGGTCGGTGCGTCCCCCGGGCGCCGGCGGAACCGGTCATCGCTGCGCCGACGAGTGCCAGCATGCCCGGCCCGGCGGGTCGGCGCGGAAAGTTGTCCACAGGCAGGGGATATTCGTCGTACGAATCAGACGCTCGGTGGGGGATCGGTGCGGAACCGTCCGGGACCCGGGACTTCCCCCGCGTACACCCGGTAACGTCGGGGCGTGTCCGCCGACCCACTGCACCGCGCCGGAGCGCCGCAGCGCAGCAAGACGAGCCCGCCGCCGAGCGGCTCGGCGACGAGCGCGATCGAGGTCCGCCGGAGCGCCCGTCGCCGCAGGACGGTCTCCGCGTACCGCGAGGGCGATCGCACCATCGTGCTCATCCCGGCCCGGATGTCCGAGGCGGAGGAGCGGCGCTGGGTGAACGTCATGCTCGACAAGCTGGCCGCCCAGGAGAGCCGGCGTTCGCTCGGGGACGGCGAGCTGGCCGAGCGGGCCGAGCGGCTCTCCGACCAGTACTTCGACGGCCGGGCCCGGCCGGCCTCCGTGCGCTGGGTCACCAACCAGAACACGCGCTGGGGATCGTGCACCCCGGCGGAGGGCAGCATCCGGCTCTCGCACCGCCTTCAGGGCATGCCCGAGTACGTCGTCGACTACGTCCTCCTGCACGAGCTGGCCCATCTGCTCGTCCCCGGCCACGGTCCCGACTTCTGGCGGCTCCTCGAGGCCTATCCGCGCACCGAGCGGGCCCGGGGCTATCTCGAAGGGGTGGTCGCCGCGGGCCGGCTGCCGCATCTGCCGGCCGCGCGCGGCGAGTGACCGCCGGCACCCGCCGGGGGAGCGGTTCACCCGGCGGCCGAACGGCGGCCCATGGGGCAGACGGGAGGCACGAGCCCGGGGAGGCGGCCGACGGGTCCGCGTACGGCGCAGGCGGGCGGGGATTGTGTACCGGGTCTGTACCGGCTTGGTCCGGTGTCGGAGTTTGCCGTTAGCCTGACGCGACGCACTCGCATTCGGGATGGGGGACGGTCGTTACGCATGCCCAGGGAATTCCAACGCGGCCACAAGGCCAGGATCAGTGACCTGACCGCGGGCACGGATCTGTACGTAGGCGTGCAGATCTCCGGCCCCGGACTGACCTTCGACATCAGCTGCTTCGGCCTCGACGCCGACGAACGGCTCTCGGACGACCGGTACTTCGTCTTCTTCAACCAGCCGAAGTCCCCCGAGGAGGCCATCCAGCTGCTGGGCGCGCAGGCGGGCGACACGGAGTCGTTCAGGGTCACGCTCGACCGGATCCCGGCGCAGATCCGGAAGCTGTCGTTCACGGCGACCGTCGACGGCGCGGGGCAGATGTCGCAGATCGGCCCCGGATACCTGCGCATCGTGGCGGGCGGTGAGGAAGTGGCCCGGTACGCGTTCAGCGGCTCGGAGTTCTCCACCGAACGCGCCGTGATGCTGGGCGACCTCTACCTCAAGGACGTGTGGCGGTTCGCCGCGGTCGGACAGGGATTCGACGGCGGACTGGAAGCGCTGCTGAAGAACTTCGGCGGCGAGGTCCTGGAGGAGGAGGCTCCCGCTCCGGCACCGGCCCCGCAGCAGCCGCAGACGGGCGGCGCTCCGGGCTTCGCCCCGCCCGCCCAGACCTCCCCGCCACCGGCCTTCGGCGTCCCCACCGGACCCGCCGCGCCCACCACGCCCGCGGCACCGGCGCCCGCACCCACCCCGGCCCCCGCGCCGCAGCCCGCCGCGCAGGGCTTCGCCCCGCCCCCGGGGTCCACCCCGCCGCCCTCGCCCTCGGTGCACGCCGCGCCGACCATCGTGGCGCCCATGACGCCGCCGGGCGGCACCGTCCCGCCGCCGTCCCCGGCCCCCGCGCCCTACGGCCAGCCGGGCCAGCAGCCGCCGTACGGCCACCAGCCCGGCGCCCCGAGCGCGCCCCCGCCCCCCGGCTACGCACAGCCGCAGGCCCCGCAGGCCCCCGCCCCGCCTCCCGGATACGGCCAGCCCGCCCCGCCTCCCGGATACGGCCAGCCCACGCCGCCTCCCGGATACGGTCAGCCCACCCCGCCCCCGGGCTACGGCCAGCAGCCGTACGGACAGGTTCCCGGCCAGGGCGCCCCCGCGGCGTACGGGGCCCCGCAGGGCGGTCCCCAGGCCACCGGCGTGGCCGGCGCGCTGCAGCAGTTCAAGGAGACGCCCACCGGCCAGCGCTGGACGCCGCAGAGCAGCAAGCTGATCCGGGTCGACCTCGGGATGGGAGGCCAGCCCGTGCTGGCCCGCCAGGGCAGCATGGTGCTCTACCAGGGCAAGGTCGACTTCAGCTACAAGGGCGCCGGCTTCGCCGGCCGCATCGTGGGCAACGCCACCGGCCAGGAGATGCAGCTGATGCGCTGCACGGGCCAGGGCCAGGTGTTCCTCGCGGAGAACTCCACGCATCTGCACCCCGTGGAACTCCAGGGCGACGCGATCTGTGTCTCCGCGGAGAACGTCCTCGCCTTCGACGAGAGCCTCCAGTACGAGGTCCGCCGCGTCGAGGGACACGGCATCCCCGGAGGCGCCCTGTTCACGATGCAGTTCCAGGGCACCGGCACCATCGTCGTCAAGACGCACGGCACGCCCGTGGTGCTGCCGGTGACGCCGACGACGTTCGTCGACTCCAACGCCGTCGTCGCCTGGTCCGCCGCCGCGCAGGTGGTCGTCTCCAGCCAGGTGCGCATGCGCCGCAACGCCTACCCGGGCCACACCGGAGAGGGCGTCAACCTCCAGTTCCGGGCCGCCCCCGGCAACTTCGTCGTCGTCCAGCCCTACGAGGTCTAGAGGGAGCCCGTCATGAACCAGCCGCTCGCGGGCTACGCCCCCGCACCTGTCACCGCCCGCATGGAGAACCACGGCAGCCACATGCTGAAGGTCGCCATGCAGACCGGGAACGACCTCCTCGCGCGCGTGGGGTCCATGGTGGCCTACGAAGGCTTCATCCAGTACGAGCCCAACCCGCCGGCCGTGCGGCAGATCGCCCGCGACTGGATCACCGGCGAGGGCGCGCCCCTGATGAAGTGCTCCGGCGACGGCCTGCTCTACCTCGCCGACTACGGCGCCAACGTCGTCGTCATCAACCTGGGCGGCGACGCGATCTCGGTCAACGCCACCAACCTGCTCGCCTTCGACGCGAACCTCCAGTGGGGCGTCGAGCGGGTCAAGGGCCTGGCGAAGTTCGCCGGGCAGGGCCTGTGGAACACGAAGATCTCCGGACAGGGCTGGGTCGCGCTCACCTCCCGGGGCAAGCCGATCGTCGTCGACTGCGGCAGCGGCGAGGACGAGACCTACGTCGACCCGGACGCGCTCGTCGCCTGGTCCCCGAACCTGAAGGTGAAGGGCAAGCGCAGCTTCAAGGCGCAGTCCCTGATCGGCCGGGGCAGCGGCGAGGCGTACCAGATGGCCTTCTCCGGCCAGGGCATCGTCGTCGTGCAGCCCAGCGAGGACAGCACCGACCGCCTCCGGATCCGGGGCTGAGGGGGAGACAGGACAGCATGCAGAGCCCGCTTTTCGCGTTCAACGACGCCCAGACCCAGGAGCGCTGGAGCCTGCAGAACAAGCAGATGCTGCGCGTCACCCTGGAGGGCCACGACGACATCCTCGCCCGCAAGGGCACCATGGTCGCCTACCAGGGTCTGGTCGAGTTCGACGCCGAGTACCAGAACAACAACCAGGCCTATGCGCGGGCGCGCACCGGCGAGGGCCTGGACCTCATGCGCTGCCACGGGCAGGGCACGGTCTACCTGGCCAACCTCGCCCAGTACGTCCATGTCATGGACGTCGAGCAGGACGGCCTGACGGTCGACAGCAGCTATGTGCTGGCGATGGACTCCTCGCTGCACCACGAGGTCATCGCCGTCGACAGCATGTACGGCATCTCAGGCTCCGGGAAGTACCAGCTGAACATCACCGGCCGCGGCAAGGTCGCGCTGATGACCTCCGGCGCTCCGCTGATGATGCAGGTGACGCCCGACAAGTACGTCAACTGCGACGCCGACGCGATCGTCGCCTGGTCCACCGGTCTGCGGGTGCAGATGCAGGCCCAGACGCACTCCTCCGGGGTGTGGCGGCGGCGCGGCAACACCGGCGAGGGCTGGGAGCTCAGCTTCATGGGCAGCGGTTACGCGCTCGTCCAGCCGAGCGAGCTGCTGCCGCCGCAGAACGCGGTGATCGGGCAGGGCCTCGCCGCGCAGTTCGGCATGGGACAGCAGGGCGCGCGCGGACAGAACCAGGGCAACGTCTGGAGCTGAGCCGAGGCGCCTTCGGCCGAGCGCCGGGGGTAAGGGGTGACCGCGAGGGCGGCCACCCCTTACCCGTTCGCCCGGCTCAGAGTCTGGCGCGCGTCGCCGCCACCAGGCGCACGACCGACTCGTCCGCCACGTCCGGCACCTCGTCGTAGGCGAACCAGCGCAGGTCCAGGGACTCGTCGCTGATGGCCTCCACCGCCCCGGGCGGAGCGATCGCGGCGTACTGGACGTCCAGGTGCCAGGCGCACGGCGTGAGGTGCCGGTCCAGGCGGACCGGACCGCCGGGCAGCAGGGCAAGGCCCGCGATGCCCGACTCCTCGGTCGCCTCGCGCAGCGCGGCGACCGCCAGGGTGGCGTCGTCCGGCTCGCAGTGGCCGCCCATCTGGAGCCACATCCGCAACTTCCTGTGGAGGGTCAGCAGAACCCGGCCCCGCTCGGCGTCGACCACCAGGGCGCTCGCCGTGATGTGCCCGTCCGCGCAGGCCTTCCACATGCCGTCCGGGTGGGCGGCGAGATGGTCCAGGTACGTCTGTCGCAGCTCTTCCTGGCCCTCGTACCCCTTCAGCACGAGGGCGGCGTCGTCGTGGAGGCTCACTCGGCGTCGTCGCCCTTGTCGTCGCCCTTGTCGTCGCCGTCCTTCCGGCCGTCGTCGTCCTTCTTGTGCAGGTCCGGCTTCGGCGCGGAGCCGCCCGCGGCCTCGCCGAGCATCTTGTCCAGCTCGGAGAAGTCCAGCTGCTCACGGTGCACGAAGCCGTCCGGGTCGTCCAGGTCGGCGGCCGTCGGCAGCATGTCCGGGTGGGCCCACAGACCGTCGCGGCCCTCCACCCCGCGCGCGTCGGTGAGCGAGGCCCACAGACGGGAGGCGTCACGCAGACGGCGCGGACGCAGCTCCAGACCGATCAGCGTGGCGAACGTCTGCTCGGCCGGGCCGCCCGACGCCCGGCGGCGGCGCAGCGTCTCGCGCAGCGCGTCAGCGGACGACAGACGGGGCTTGGCCGCGGCGTGCACCACCGCGTCCACCCAGCCCTCGACGAGCGCCAGAGCGGTCTCGAGACGGGCCAGGGCGGCCTTCTGCTCCGGGGTGTCCTCCGGCTGGAACATGCCCTGCTGAAGAGCGTCCTGCAGCTGCTCGGGGTTCTGCGGGTCGAACTGGCCGACCACGTCCTCCAGCTTGGCGGTGTCCACCTTGATCCCGCGCGCGTACCCGTCGACCGCGCCGAACAGGTGCGAGCGCAGCCACGGCACGTGCGCGAACAGGCGCTGGTGGGCGGCCTCGCGCAGGGCGAGGTACAGCCGCACCTCGTCCAGCGGCACGCCCAGGTCCTTGCCGAACTTCTCGATGTTCACCGGCAGCAGCGCGGCCCGGCCGGCCGGGCCGAGCGGCAGGCCGATGTCGGTGGAGCCGACGACCTCGCCGGCCAGCACGCCGACGGCCTGGCCGATCTGCGTGCCGAACATGGCGCCGCCCATGGAGCGCATCATGCCGATCAGCGGGCCGGCCATGGCCTGCATCTCCTCGGGCAGCACATCGCCCATGGCGGTGCCGACGCGCTCGGCGACCGGGTCGACGAGCTCCTGCCAGGCGGGCAGGGTCGCCTCGACCCACTCCGCCCGGGACCACGCCACCGAGGAGGCGGCGCCGGACGGCAGGGACGTCACGTCGTCCAGCCACAGGTCGGCCAGGCGGACGGCCTCCTGGACGGCGGTGCGCTCGGCGGGGCCGACGCTCGCGTCCTTCGTGCCGTCCGGGGTGCCCTGGGCGACGGTCTGGCGGGCGATCTGCTTGGCCATGTCCCAGTTCACCGGGCCGCCCTCGTAGGAGAGCATCTGGCCGAGCTGCTGGAACGCGGCGCCCAGGTCGGTGGGGTTCAGCGAGCCGAACATCGCTGCGAGCGGATTGTCGGCGCCGGGCCCGCCAAGGCCTCCGGCTCCGGGCCGCCCGAAACCGAACGGGTTGGCCGGTCCCTGCCCACCACCGCTCTGCTGGTCCTTCTTCTTGCCCTCGTCGCCGTCGTCCGGCTCCTCCGGCGGAAGGCCGAATCCGAATGGGGTGTCACTCACGGGGTTCCTCGGCTGGTAAGGCCACCGGTTTTTCCGGCGGCGCGGCTGCCCGACAACACCACCCAGCGTAGACACCGCGGACGCATCGGGCCTCGGTGCTTCGCCGACACAGCGGCTGCGGCAGGATGGAGCCACCTGGTACGTACGCGTCATTCGCGCCCGTATGGAAGACAACCGCTGGAGACGCCCGGTGAGTTCCCCAGATCCGCAGGTTCGCGCAGCGCGAAACCCTGAAAGCACTCCCGCCGTGCGCGGGCCCGTCGTCGCGGTCACCGGAGCCGCGAGCGGCGTCGGCGCGCTGCTCACGGAGCGGCTGGCCGCGTCCGACGAGGTCAGGCAGGTCATCGCCATCGACGAGCGACGCGGGGAGTGCGCGGCGGCGCAGTGGCACATCCTCGACGTGCGGGACCCGGCGATCGCCGACAAACTGCGCGGCGCCGACGTCGTGGTGCACCTGGCGCTCGATCTCGATCTGGAGACCGACCCCGCCGCCCGTACGGCCTACAACGTCCGGGGGACGCAGACCGTGCTCACCGCGGCCGCGGCGGCCGGTGTGCACCGGGTCGTGCTGTGCACGTCCGCGATGGTGTACGGAGCGCTGCCGGACAACGAGCTGCCGCTGTCGGAGGACGCCGAACTGCGGGCGACCGCGGAGGCGACCGGCGTCGGGGACCTGCTGGAGGTCGAGCGGCTGGCGCGCCGCGCGCCGCGGGCACACCCCGGGCTGAACGTCACCGTGGTCCGGCCGGCCGTGCTGGTCGGCGGCACCGACACCGCGCTGACCAGGTACTTCGAGTCGCCACGGCTGCTGGTCGTGGCCGGTTCGCGGCCCGCCTGGCAGTTCTGCCACGTCGAGGACCTGTGCGGTGCGCTGGAGTACGCCGTGCTGGAGAAGGTCGACGGCGAGCTGGCCGTCGGCTGCGACGGATGGCTGGAGCAGGAGGAGGTCGAGGAGCTCAGCGGCATCCGGCGGATGGAGCTGCCCTCGGCGGTGGCGCTGGGGGCGGCGGCGCGGCTGCACCGGATCGGGCTCACCCCGTCCCCGGCGGGGGATCTCGCGTACACGATGTACCCCTGGGTGGTCAGCGGCAGCAGGCTGCACGACGCGGGGTGGCGGCCGAAGTGGACCAACGAGGAGGTGCTCGCCGAGCTGCTCGAGGAGGTCGCCGGACGGCACACGGTGGCCGGCCGGCGGCTGGGGCGCAAGGACGCGACGGCGGCGGGGGCCGCGGGGGCGACGGTCGCCCTGCTGGGCGCGGCAGCGGTGGTGCGGCGGGCCCGCAAGGCCCGGCGGCGGATGTGAGCCCGGGGCCGACGGGGTGCGCCGCGGGCACGGCGGCCCGCGGCCGGGGTCCTCGGTCGTAGAAGGCTCCAAACCGGCACGCGCGCGTGCCGGGCGATGACGCTATTCCGCGTGGTCGCGCGCGTGCGGCACGATGGGGGCATGGCACCCACCAACGATCACCCCGGCGAGCACGCCGCCGACGATCCCATCAAGCTGATCGCCGTCCGCGAGACGGCGCTCTCCCTCGACGAGGTCTTCAAGGCCGTCGGGGACGACGCCGCCGGCGGCACCGCGCTCTTCGTGGGGACCGTGCGCAACCACGACGGGGGCGCCGATGTCGACGAGCTCGGCTACTCCTGCCATCCCAGCGCCGAGGCCGAGATGCGGCGGATCGCCGAGAAGGTCGTCGCCGAGTACCCGGTGCGCGCGCTGGCCGCCGTCCACCGTGTGGGGGACCTCGGTGTCGGGGATCTCGCCGTCGTCGTCGGCGTGTCGTGCCCGCACCGCGCGGAGGCCTTCGAGGCCTGCCGGAAGCTGATCGACGACCTCAAGCACGAGGTGCCCATCTGGAAGCACCAGAAGTTCTCGGACGGCACCGAGGAGTGGGTCGGAGCCTGCTGACGCCACTCCCGGCAGCCGGCCGACGCCACCGACCGGCCCGCTGACGCCACCCCCGCCCGCCTCGGCGGCCTGCCGACCCCACCGTCGGCGGCCCCCGGTCACCGGCCGCACCCTGCCGTCGCGGCTCCGGTTGCGTAACCGACCCCCTGGCCCGAGCGTTGTCAGTGCGGATGGTTAATCTGCTGATCAGTCGGTTGGGTCGCACGGTTGGGGTCGGGAGGTCGGCATGGCGGCGCTCGCCTGGTTGCTGATACCACTGGTGGCTGCGATAGCCGCCGGACTGTGGGGGATCTGGGCGAACCGGACCCGCAAGGTGCGCAGCGATCGTCCCGAGCTGGATGGGTACGCCCGTTTCCGCGAGGCCATGGAGAGGTCCACGTCCGGCACGTGAGGCCGTACGGAAACCGCGTGCGAAGAGCTCGCGCCAAGACTCCGTACGACGGCCCTGACGGTGCTCCGACAGACACGTCCCGTACTGTCGACTCATGCCACGCCGCACCGCGACGATGCTCGCCTCCACCCTGATGCTGATCGCGCTCCTGTGCGCGGGGGTCTTCCTCCCCGTGCCGTACTCGGAGATGTCCCCGGGACCGACGGTCAACACGCTGGACGAGCACGACGGCGAGCCGGTGCTGCAGATCTCCGGGCACCAGACGTATCCGACGGACGGCCACCTCAACATGACCACCGTCCGGGTCACCAGCGCCGACTACCGGATGAACCTCGTCGAGGCCGTCTACGGCTGGCTCGCGCACGACGACAAGGTCGTGCCGCACGACACGCTCTACCCCGACGGCAAGACGGAGGAGCAGTCGACGCAGGAGAACGCCGAGGAGTTCAGCCAGTCCCAGGAGAGCGCCAAGGTGGCGGCGCTGAAGGAACTGGGCATCCCGGTGCGGTCCTGGGTGATCGTCTCCACGGTCGTCAAGGACACCCCGGCCCAGGGCAGGCTGCACGCCGGTGACGTGATCAAGGCCGTGGACGGCACCGCGGTCAAGCAGCCCTCCGACGTCGCGAAGCTGGTCACCCGGCACAAGCCCGGGCAGGACGTCGTCTTCACCATCGTGCCCGCCAAGGATCAGGCCGCCGCCGAGAAGCAGAACAAGACGGCGACCACCACCAAGAAGGTCACCATCACCACGGCGGAGTCCCACGACACCGGCGCCAAGCGCGCCATCGTCGGGATCTCCGCCGGAACCGATCACACGTTCCCGTTCACGATCGACATCAAGCTCGCCGACGTCGGCGGACCCAGTGCCGGTCTGATGTTCGCCCTCGGCATCTACGACAAGCTCACCCCGGGCAGCCTGACCGGCGGGAAGTTCGTGGCCGGCACCGGGACGATCGACGACGACGGCAAGGTCGGCCCGATCGGCGGCGTCGAGATGAAGACCGTCGGCGCGCGCGACAAGGGCGCCCAGTACTTCCTCACCCCCGCCGACAACTGCGCGGCCGCCGCCGAGGACGCCCCCTCCGGGCTCACCCTGGTGAAGGTCGGCACCATCGGCGACGCCCTCGGCGCCCTGAAGGACATCCGCTCCGGGAGAACCGCCGACCTGCCGAAGTGCACGACCAAGGGCTGACATCACGGCCAAGGGCTGAGACGAGGGCGCTCCCGGCATCAGGCGCGCCCCCGGTTCACGTACTCAGTCCTCGAACGTCGCCGCCAGTGCCTCCGCGAGCCCCGGCACCAGGTCGGCGCCCGTGAGGACGTCCGTGGGGGAGTCCTTCTCGCGCAGCCGCAGGGCCGACTCCCGGGCGCCGTCGCGCAGCACGGCCACCGTCATCCGGACCTCCTGGCGCTCGGGGTGGTCGGCCACCCACCGGGCCAGCTTCGCCTCGTCCAGCCCCTGCGGGACCTGTGCCTCGGCGGACGGCGGCAGCATCAGCCGCTCCACGGTCAGCGCGCAGCCGGCCACCGCGTCGGGCCAGGCGATCGTGCCGAGGAACTCGTCGAGCGGCTGACCGGCCGGGATCTCGTCCTGCTCGATCGGGGTGAGACCGGAGGTCTGCTGCTCGTCCTCCAGGCCGAGCTGGGCCGCGAGGACGGGTTCCTCGGCCCGCAGCCGCGCGGTGTCTACGAGGGCGAAGAGGCGAGCGGGCTGGTCCCAGCCGAGGCCGGAGGCGTACTCGTCGATCTCGAGTACGGCCCGGGTGAGCGGGCTCGCTGCCATGGGAGTGTTGGACATGGTCACAATCCTGCCTCGTTCCCGGCCGGAATCGGGAACCGAGTAAACCGTCAGTAAGTTTCATAGGTGTGTGCCCGCGACGACCGCGGGCGCGCCGTACGGTCCGCGGGCACGGGGGCCAGACGCAACGACAGCGAACCACCAGCGAACTTCGAGGGGCGCACCTTGGCTTTCCAGATGCCGGACCGCGGCTCAGGCCCGTCCGGGCCGCGGATGAGAGTCGGCCGCCCGTCCCGGCGAGCCCGTGTCCTGCTGATGACCCTGGGCGTCCTGGCCGTCCTCGGCATGGCGTTCACGATGTTCGCGGGCTTCTGGACGGACTGGCTGTGGTACCGGTCGGTGCACTACTCGTCCGTGTTCACCACCACCCTGTGGACCAAGATCGGACTGTTCTTCGTCTTCGGACTGCTGATGGCGGTGGCCGTCGGTTTCAACATCTGGCTCGCGCACCGGATGCGGCCCCCGCTCAGCGCCATGTCGATGGAGCAGCAGAACCTCGACCGCTACCGGATGGGCATCGCGCCGTACAAGAAGTGGCTGCTGTGCGGCATCACCGCGCTGGTCGGCCTGATCGCGGGTGCCTCCGCCGCCGGCCAGTGGCGCACCTGGCTGCTGTGGGTCAACGGCGTCCCGTTCCACCGGACGGACCCGCAGTTCCACCTCGACGTGTCGTTCTACGCCTTCGATCTGCCCTGGTACCGCTTCCTGCTGGGCTTCGGCTTCGCCGCGACGATCCTGTCCCTGATCGCGGCGGCGCTGACCCACTACCTGTACGGCGGGCTGCGGCTCACCAGCCCCGGCGCGCGGGCCACGGCCGCGGCGACCGGTCACCTGTCGGTGCTGCTCGGCGTCTTCGTGTCCCTGAAGGCGATCGCGTACTGGCTCGACCGGTACGGACTCGCGGTCAAGTCGAGCGACTTCAAGGCCACCGACAACTGGACCGGTCTGAGGTACGTCGACGCCCACGCCTACCTGCCGGCCAAGACGATCCTCTTCTGCATCGCGGTCATCTGCGCGCTGCTGTTCTTCGCCACCCTGTGGCGGCGCACCTGGCAGCTGCCGGTCATCGGGTTCGGCCTGATGGTGCTCTCCGCGATCCTCATCGGCGGCCTGTACCCGGCGATCGTCCAGAAGTTCCAGGTCCAGCCCAACGAGCAGGCCAAGGAGGCACCGTACGTCGCCAAGAACATCGAGGCGACGCGCCAGGCGTACGGCATCGACGACACCGAGGTGACGCCCTACGACGGCACGAGCAAGACCACGGACAAGTCGGCGCTGCGCGACGACGTCGACAAGACGGCGAGCATCCGCATACTCGACCCCAACATCGTCTCGCCGACGTTCCAGCAACTTCAGCAGGTCAAGGGCTTCTACGCATTCCCCAACAATCTGGACGTCGACCGTTACCCCACCAAGGACGGCAAGGTCCAGGACACGGTCGTCGGCCTGCGCGAGCTGAACTTCTCCGGCGTCAAGCAGAACTGGATCAACACCCACTTCCGCTACACCCACGGCTACGGCGTCGTCTCGGCCAAGGGCACCGAGGCCGACAACGGAGAGCCCGTCTTCACCGAGAAGAACCTGCCGCCCGCCGGCGACCTGCCGAGGTACGAACCGCGGGTCTACTACGGCGAGAAGACCACCACGTACTCGATCGTCGGCGGTCCCCAGAAGGAGATCGACTACTCCGACAACGACGGCGAGAAGACCACCAGCTACCGCGGCAAGAGCGGCGTCAGCCTGTCCAGCCCCGTCAACCGGGCCGCGTACGCGCTGGCGTTCGGCGAGCCGCAGATCCTCTACTCCGGCGCGATCGGCGACGGCTCTCGGATCCTGTACAACCGCACGCCCAAGGAGCGGGTCGAGGCGGTGGCCCCCTGGCTGACCATCGACGGCGACGCCTATCCGGCGGTGGTGGACGGCCACATCCAGTGGATCGTGGACGCCTACACGACCACGAACGGCTATCCGTACGCCTCCCGTACCACCCTCGGAGACACCACGGCGGACTCGCTGACCGCGACCAACAACTCGCGCGCGGTGGTGGCCCAGCAGAACCAGGTCAACTACATCCGCAACTCGGTGAAGGCCACCGTCGACGCCTACACCGGCGAGGTCCGGCTGTACCAGTGGGACACCGAGGACCCGGTGCTGAAGACCTGGATGAAGGCGTTCCCGGACACGGTGAAGCCGAAGTCGGACATCTCCCCGGACCTGATGTCCCATCTGCGCTACCCGCAGGACCTGTTCAAGGTCCAGCGCGAGCTGCTCACCCGCTACCACGTCCAGGACGCCCAGACCTTCCTCAGCGGCAGCGAGGTCTGGCAGGTGCCGGACGACCCGACGAACAAGTCGGGCGATGCGGTGCCGCCGTACTACCTGACCATGAAGATGCCCGACCAGAACTCCCAGGCGTTCTCACTGACGACGACGTTCACGCCGAACGGCCGGGACAATCTCAGCGCCTTCATGGCGGTCGACTCGCAGGCGGGCACGTCCGACTACGGGAAGATAAGGATCCTGAAGCTGCGGACGAGCACCACGGCGGACGGGCCCAAGCAGGTCCAGAGCCAGTTCAACTCCAACTCGCAGCAGAACATCACGGAGTTCGTCCGGCAGGTCAGGAACGGCGACTCGGAGATCGAGTACGGCAATCTGCTGACCATTCCGCTCGACGGAGGACTGCTCTATGTGGAGCCGGTCTACGTACGCGGCGGTCAGCTCAAGTACCCCTTGTTGCGGAAGGTCCTGGTGACCTACGGCGGCTCCACCGCGTTCGAGGACACGCTCGGTCAGGCCCTCGACAAGATCTTCGGAGCACCGGGTTCGGCGCCACCGCCCGGCACCGGCACCACGAAACCACCGAGTTCGGGCAACCCGACGGTCCAGCAGGCGCTGAAGGACGCGCAGAAGGCCTTCGACGAGGGCCAGACGGCGCTGAACAAGAAGCCGACCGACTGGGAGGCGTACGGCAAGGCGCAGAAGGAGTTGCAGGACGCTCTCAAGCAGGCCGCGCAGGCCCAGGCCCAGGCGGAGAAGCAGAGCGGCGGCGCCAAGAACGGCGCAGGCAACGCCAAGAACAGCGCCGACAGCGCCAAGAACAGCGCCGGCAGCGACAAGCAGGACAGCGGTAGCGGCACGACGGGGAGCTGATCGCTCGTGCCGAGTCGAGGGCCCGGGTCCGTGAGCGGATCCGGGCCCTCGTGGTGTGCGTACGGCAGTCGGTGGGGGAGGGCGAACGCATGTGCCGACGGGAGGGACCGCCGTGCCGCCGTGGGGAGTTGGGCGATCTGTGTTTGACTTGTCTCTCTGTGGGCATGTCGACAAAACGCTGAAGTGACCTCACTGGCTGCGGTATACCAGATGTACCCAGTTTGCAGGTGGTGCGACGATGGACGTTATGGGGGACAAGGTAACTCTGTTCGAGACAGGGCGATTTGTGCAGGCGTCCGATCCCGGGACGGGCGGGGAGCCCGAGGGCCTCGAGGGGACGAAGAGGCACCAGGGGATCGGGGACGCGGCCGCGGACGAGACCGGTGAGGCCGCCGACGAGGTGGCCGAACTGGCGCGCCGCCGGCTCGCCGCCGAGGCCGGCGACATCGACGCGATGAGCGTTCTCGGAGCCATGCTGCTGCGCCGCGGCGACCTCGACGGAGCCGAACCCCATCTGCGTGCCGCCACCTCGGCCGGTGACCGCGCCGCCGCGAACAACCTGGGAGTCCTCCTCCACCAGCGGGGATACGCCGACGAAGCGGCGGGCTGGTGGCGGATCGCCGCGGTCGCCGGCTCCGCCGCCGCCGCGCACGCGCTCGGCCGGCACCACCGTGAGCGCGGCGACGAGCCCGCCGCCGAGTACTGGCTGCGCCAGTCCGCCGAGCAGGGTCATGTGCTGGGCGCCTACGCGCTCGCCGATCTCCTGGAGCACCGCGCGGACGCCGGGGCCGAGCCCTGGATGCGGGTCGCCGCCGAGCGCGGCCACCGCGAGGCGGCGTACCGGCTGGCGCGGGCCCTGGACCGGCGTGCGGCGGGCGAGTTGGCCGCGGACGGCGGTGCCGGCACCCGTGGCACGGGCGCGCGCGGGGCCGGCACCACCGGGACGGCCCGCGACGGCGCGGACTGCGACCGGAGCGACCTGCCGGCGGAGGCCGAGCAGTGGTACCGGCAGGCCGCGGCGCGCGGGCACCGGCGCGCGGCGCTGCACCTCGGCGCCATCCTGGAGAAGCGGGGCGAGCTGAAGGAGGCCGGACGCTGGTACCTGACGTCCGCCAAGGACGGCGAGGCCCGGGCCGCCTGCGCGCTCGGGTTCCTGCTGCGCGACGCCGGAGACACCGAGAGCGCGGCCGTGTGGTGGCTGCGGGCAGCCCAGGACGGGGACGGCAACGCGGCGAACGCGCTGGGCGCGCTGCACGCCGAGCGCGGCGAGACGCAGACCGCCGAGCGCTGGTACCGGGCGGCCATGGACGCCGGTGACGTGAACGGCGCCTACAATCTCGGGCTGCTCTGCGCCGAGCAGGGACGGACCGTGCAGGCCGAGCAGTGGTACCGGCGTGCCGCCTACGCAGGCCACCGGGAGGCGGCGAACGCGCTGGCCGTCCTGCTGCTCCAGAGCGGGGACACCAGCGGGGCCGAGCCGTGGTTCTCCCGGGCGGCGGAGTCCGGGAGCGTGGACGCCGCGTTCAACCTGGGGATCCTCTACGCCGGGCGGGACCTGGAGTCCGAGGCCCTGCGCTGGTACGAGCGGGCGGCGGCCGCCGGGCACACGGAGGCCGCGCTCCAGGTCGGGATCGCCCGGCTGCGCGCGGGGGACGAGCGGCAGGCCGAGCGGCATCTGCGCTGCGCGGCAGGCGGCGGGAACGCGGAGGCCGCCTACCGGCTGGCGACGGTGCTCGACGCGCGACGGCCGCCGGTGCCGGCGCATGAGCTGGGGGAGTCGGTGATCCACGAGAAGACCGAGTGCGAGGAGTGGTACGAGCGGGCGGCCTCCCAGGGGCACCGGCGCGCGCAGGTGCGGGTGGGCATGCTGGCCGCCGCCCGGGGGGACGTGGTCGAGGCGGCCCGCTGGTACCGGGTGGCGGCGGAGGCCGGGTCCCGCAACGGCGCCTTCAACCTGGGGCTGCTGCTCGCGCGGGAGGGGAGCGAGCCGGAGGCCGCCGTGTGGTGGGCCCGGGCGGCCGACGCGGGCCACGGCCGGGCGGCGCTGCGGCTGGCCCTCGTCTACGCGCGCCGCGGGGAGCTCGCGGAGGGGCAGCGGTGGGCCGACCGCGCGGTGGCGCTGGGCCCGGCCGAGGTCGCGGAGCGGGCGGCACGGCTCAGGGACGCGCTGCGGGAGGAACTGTCGGCGTGACGTGCGCGACGCTCCCCGTAAACGATTTGCTTCTTTCCCCGCCGGTCACGTAGTGTTCTATTCACCGACGCGGGGTGGAGCAGCTCGGTAGCTCGCTGGGCTCATAACCCAGAGGTCGCAGGTTCAAATCCTGTCCCCGCTACTGAAGGCCGAGGGCCGGAATCCGATCAAGGATTCCGGCCCTCGGTGTTTGTGCGTCTGCCTCTGCGTCTGCGTCTGCCTCTCGGCGTCGCGGCGTCCCCCGGCATGTGCGTCCCCCGCGAAGATGGCGGCGCGCGGAAAGCCCCGGCACGCGGAAAGCCCCGGCATGCGGAAAGCCCCGGCATGCGGAAAGCCCCGGCACTCCCTGGTGCCGGGGCTTTCAGGCGTTCGTCACGCCGCCGCGCAGTTCGGGCACAGCCCGCGGTACGTCACCTCGACGTCCGAGATCGTGAAGCCGAAGCGCTCCGAGTCCGGAAGGTCGGCCAGCGGATTGCCGCCGGGGTGCACGTCGCGGATCGCGCCGCAGCCGGCGCAGACCAGGTGCTGATGCGGCCGGTGGGCGTTCGGGTCGTACCGCTTGGCGCGCTTGTCCGTGCTGACCTCGATCACCTCACCGAGGGAGACCAGCTCGCCCAGGGTGTTGTAGACGGTCGCACGGGAGATCTCGGGCAGCTTGGCGACGGCCCGCGCGTGGACCTCGTCGGCCGTCAGGTGGACGTGCTCGCCGTCCAGGACCTCGGCCACGACACGCCGCTGCGCGGTCATCCGCCATCCGCGTCCGCGCAGCCGTTCCAGAAGGTCGCTCATACACACCAGCTTAACAGCAAGGGGAACAGTTTACGAACGAGTGTGACTTTGGATGCCTGTTTGACTTGGACATTGTCCATTGTAGGATCGGGAACGGCTTTGGCCAAGCGACAGGAACAGACAGATGTGCCGGGAGGCGACATGACCAAGGGACCGCTCACGACGGAGGCCGGTGCTCCGGTGGCCGACAACCAGAACAGCGAGACCGCGGGCGTCGGCGGCCCGGTTCTCGTCCAGGACCAGCTCCTGCTGGAGAAGCTCGCCCACTTCAACCGCGAGCGCATCCCGGAGCGCGTGGTGCACGCGCGTGGTGCGGGCGCCTACGGCACCTTCACGGTGACCGCCGATGTCACGCCGTACACGCGTGCCGCGTTCCTCTCCGAGGTCGGCAAGCAGACGGAGACGTTTCTGCGCTTCTCGACGGTGGCGGGCAACCTCGGCGCGGCGGACGCGGTGCGCGACCCGCGCGGGTTCTCGCTGAAGTTCTACACCGAGGAGGGCAACTACGACCTCGTCGGCAACAACACCCCGGTGTTCTTCATCCGGGACGCGATCAAGTTCCCCGACTTCATCCACACCCAGAAGCGCGACCCGTACACGGGCTCGACGGAGCCGGACAACGTCTGGGACTTCTGGAGCCTGTCCCCGGAGTCCACGCACCAGGTGACCTGGCTGTTCGGTGACCGCGGCATCCCGGCGTCGTACCGCCACATGGACGGCTTCGGCTCGCACACCTACCAGTGGAACAACGAGGCCGGCGAGGTCTTCTGGGTCAAGTACCACTTCAAGACCGACCAGGGCATCAAGTGCCTCACCCAGGAGGAGGCCAACAGGCTCGCCGGTGAGGACCCCGACTCCCACCAGCGCGATCTGCGCGAGGCGATCGAGCGCGGCGAGTACCCGTCCTGGACCGTCTCCGTCCAGATCATGCCGGCGGCCGAGGCGGCGACCTACCGCTTCAATCCGTTCGACCTGACCAAGGTGTGGCCGCACGCCGACTACCCGCTGGTCGAGATCGGCAGGCTGGAGCTCAACCGCAACCCGGAGAACGTCTTCGCCGAGGTCGAGCAGTCGATCTTCAGCCCCGCGCACTTCGTGCCCGGTATCGGCCCGTCGCCGGACAAGATGCTCCAGGGCCGTCTCTTCGCCTACGGCGACGCCCACCGCTACCGCGTCGGCATCAACGCCGACCACCTGCCGGTGAACCGCCCGCACGCCACCGAGGCGCGCACCAACTCCCGTGACGGCCACCTCTACGACGGCCGCCACAAGGGCGCGAAGAACTACGAGCCGAACAGCTTCGGCGGCCCGTTCCAGACGGACCGGCCGCTGTGGCAGCCGGTTGCGGTCTCCGGCGTCACCGGCGACCACGCGACCCCGGCGCACGCGGAGGACGACGACTTCGTCCAGGCCGGCAACCTCTACCGGCTGATGTCGGACGAGGAGAAGGACCGTCTGATCGGCAACCTCGCCGGCGCCATCGCACAGGTCTCGCGCGAGGACATCGCCGGGCGCGCGATCGACAACTTCCGCCAGGCGGACGCGGACTTCGGCAAGCGGCTGGAGGCCGCGGTCCAGGCCCTGCGCGGCTGATCTTCGGAACCGGACCGCTTGTCGCGGTGGTGGACCGGGTCCCTTCGGGGCCCGGTCCACCGTCGTGCGGTCAGGCCGCCACCCGGGCCGGAACCCAGCAGCTGATGATGTCGCGGACCGAGACGATGCCGGCCGGTTCGCCGTCGTCGAGGACGATGAGGTGGCGGAATCCGCCGTGCGCCATGGCGCGGGCGGCCTCCTCCAGGGTCCAGGACGGGGCGGCGAACACGACGTCGGTGGTGGTGTGGGCGTGGACGGGCTCCGTGTCCGGGTTCTGGCCCAGACCGACGGAGTTGAGGATGTCGCGTTCGGTGAGGATGCCGATGCCGCCGGCGTCGGGGTCGTGGACCACGGCCGCGCCCACCCGGCGGGCGGACATCAGGGCGGCGGCCTGTCGGAGGGTGTGTGCGGGGCCGATGGTGAGGACCACCGTGCTCATGGCGTCGCGGACGAGCATGGGATGGAGCCACCTCCTCGCGGAATCCAGCTGGTGACTGGATTCACAAGTTCACAAGTGGGGGACTCTCAGAGTTGCAGGTAAAGCGGCGGTCAACAAGAGGGCGCGCGTAGCCGGTTGGGGGCGTGCGCAGGCGTCTCCTCTTCCTCAGTGGCGCCGGTTGAGATACCCCAGCAACTCGTCGTGCAGCAGTCCGTTGGACGCCACCGCGTTGCCGCTGTGCGGGCCGGGCCGGCCGTCCAGGCCGGTGAAGGCGCCACCCGCCTCGGTCACGATGACCGCGTTCGCGGCCATGTCCCACAGCGACAGCTCGGGCTCCGCGCAGAGGTCGACCGAGCCCTCGGCGACCATCATGTAGGGCCAGAAGTCGCCGTAGGCGCGGGTGCGCCAGACCTCGCGGGTCAGGTCCAGGAAACCGTTCAGCCGGCCCTGCTCCTCCCAGCCGCTGAGGGAGGAGTACGCGAAGGAGGCGTCGGCCAGCTTCGCCACGCCGGAGACCCGAAGGCGCGACGCCTGCGACAGGCTGCGGCCGGTGAAGGCCCCGTGGCCCCTGGCGGCCCACCAGCGGCGGCCGAGGGCGGGCGCGGAGACGACGCCGACGACGGGCTGGTAGCCGCCCTCACCGGCCTCCATCAGGGAGATCAGCGTGGCCCACACGGGAACGCCGCGCACGTAGTTCTTGGTGCCGTCGATCGGGTCGACGACCCAGCGGCGGGGGCCGGTGCCCTCGATGCCGTACTCCTCGCCGAGGACCGCGTCGCGCGGGCGGGCGCGCTGCAACTGGCCGCGGATCAGCTCCTCCGCCGCCTTGTCCGCTTCGCTGACCGGGGTCATGTCCGGCTTGGTCTCGACCTTCAGGTCGAGCGCCTTGAAGCGGTCCATGGTGGCGGCGTCGGCGGCGTCCGCGAGAACGTGGGCCAGGCGCAGGTCGTCAAGGTAGTCCGGCATGTAGGGAACGGTATCCGCCTGGGGCGACACCGGGCCACAGGGGGCGCGGGTGGCGGGGCCGGAGCCGCGGTGTGTCGCTCGAAGGGCGCACATGCCCCCGGGCCCCCTTGACAGTGCCGCGGGCCGCGTCAAATCTGTGCGCAGAGTCGCTCGCCCCCGGGAGGCGATGATGCCTGCAGCGCGGGAATCCCTGCTGGACGCCGCTTACACGGCGCTGGCGCGTCGGCCGTGGTCCGCGGTACGGATGGTGGACGTGGCCGTGGCGGCCGGGGTGTCCCGGCAGACGCTGTACAACGAGTTCGGCAGCAAGGACGGACTGGCGCGGGCGCTCGTCAGGAGGGAGGCGGACGGCTATCTCGCCGGGGTGGACCGCGCCCTGGCCGGACACGCCGACCCGTCCGAGCGGCTCAGCGCCGCCGCCGAGTGGACCGTGGCGGCCGCGGGCCAGAACGCGCTGGTGAAGGCCATGCTCACGGGCTGCTGGAGCGAGCGGTTGCCCTGGCCGACGCTGTCGGCGGTGCCCTCGACCTCTCCCGTCCCGGCGCAGCGCAGGGCGGACGGTCCGCTGCCGTCGCCGGGCGAGTTGCTGGGACACGTCCGCGACCGTGCCGTGGCCGCCCTGGCCGCCTCGGTCGCGCCCGTCATGGATGTGTCCGAGCTGGCGAGGGCCTGTGAGCTGGCGATCCGCCTCGCCCTGTCCTGCGTGGCGGCTCCCCCCGGCGAGGGAGGCGTGGCCGCCCTGGTGCGCGAGACGCTGCGCCGCCACCAGCTCACCTGAGCCACCGGCTGCCGCCGTCCCGTCCGAGCGGAACCCGGCTCGGTAGCGCGCCCGCCCCTCGGTGGGCCGAGCCCCACAGTCGCATCTCAGTGGGCCGAGCCCGACAGTTGCAGGCCGATCACGCCCATGATGACGAAGCTGATCGACACGATCTTCAGCGTGGACACCAGGTCGCCGAGGAAGACCATGCCGTAGATCGCGGTGCCCGCCGCGCCGATCCCGGTCCACACCGCGTACGCGGGACCGACGTCGAGCTTGCGCAGGGACAGGGTGAGCAGGCCGAAGCTGCCGAGCGCGAAGCAGGCGAAGGCGATGGTCGGCCAGAGCCGGGTGAAGCCGTGCGAGAGTTTCAGGCACACCGCGAAGCCGGTCTCGAGCAGTCCCGCGACGATGACCAGCAGCCACGCCATGTGCCGTCCTCCCGTAGGTCCTCGCTCCGTGACCGCTCCGGCTCGCTGCGATTATGCACGTGCCGGACCGTGGCGGACACAAACTACGCCAAGGTGAGCACGCGGCGTCAGTCGCCTTCCTTACGTTCCCGGGTGGCCAGCAGCCTGCGCAGCGAGTACAGCCGGGCCGGGTCGGCGTGGCCCTCCGCGACCCACGCGTCCAGCGCGCAGTCCGGCTCGTCGTGGCTGCACGCGCGCGGGCAGCCCTCCGTGCCGGGTTCCAGGTCGGGGAAGGCGTGGATGACCCGGGACGGGTCGATGTGGGCGAGCCCGAAGGACCGCACGCCCGGGGTGTCGACGACCCAGCCCTCCGCGCCGGTCAGCGGCAGCGCGAGCGCCGAGGTGGTGGTGTGCCGGCCGCGGCCCGTCACCACGTTGACGTGTCCCGTCAGACGGCGCCTGTCCTCCGGGACGAGCGCGTTGACGAGCGTCGTCTTGCCGACGCCGGAGTGACCCACGAACGCGGTGATCTTGCCGTCCAGATGCTCGCGCACCCGGTCCGCCGCGTCCCCGTTCTCCAGCTCCTCACGGCTGGTGACGACGTGCGGGATGTCCAGCGCCCCGTACAGCTCCAGGAGCTTGTCGGGCGGGGCCAGGTCCGACTTGGTCATGACCAGCAGCGGCTCCAGGCCGCCGTCGTACGCCGCCACCAGGCAGCGGTCGATCAGGCGCGGGCGCGGTTCCGGGTCGGCGAGCGCGGTGACGATGGCCAGCTGGTCGGCGTTGGCCACGACCACGCGTTCGTACGGGTCGTCGTCGTCCGCGGTGCGGCGCAGCAGCGAGCTTCGCTCCTCGATGCGGACGATGCGCGCGAGCGTGTCCTTCGCGCCGGACAGGTCACCGACCAGGGCCACCCGGTCGCCCACGACGGCGGCCTTGCGGCCCAGTTCGCGGGCCTTCATCGCGATGATCGTGCGGCCGTCGACGAGGCAGGTCAGCCGGCCGCGGTCCACGGTGAGCACCATGCCCTCGGCCGCGTCCTCGTGCTTCGGGCGGATGTTCGTACGCGGCCGTGTGCCCCTGCGGCCGGGCCGGGTCCGGATGTCGTCCTCGTCGGTGTGCTTGCCGTAGCGGCGCATGACGTGATCCCCGCGCCTCTACGCCCCGAGCATCCCGGCCCACAGCTCGGGGAAGTCCGGAAGGGTCTTCGCCGTCGTCGCCACGTTCTCGATCTGCACGTCCTCGACCGCCAGGCCGATGATCGCGCCGGCCGTCGCCATGCGGTGGTCCTCGTAGGTGTGGAAGACGCCGCCGTGCAGCCGGCGCGGGCGGATGTGCAGGCCGTCGGCGGTCTCGGTGACATCGCCGCCGAGCTCGTTGATCTCCTTGGTCAGCGCGGCCAGCCGGTCCGTCTCGTGCAGCCGCAGATGGGCCACGCCCCGCAGCGTCGAGGGGGAGTCCGCGAGCGCGGCGACCGCGGCGATGCCCGGGGTCAGCTCGCCGACCTCGCTCAGGTCCACGTCGATGCCGTGCACCGACCCCGAGCCGGTGAAGACCAGGCCGAAGTCGGTCAGCTCGCAGGAACCGCCCATCTCGGTGAAGATCTCCCGCAGCCGGTCACCGGGCTGGGTGGTCCGCTCCGGCCAGTCGGGTACGACCACCTTGCCGCCGGTCACCAGCGCCGCCGCCAGGAACGGCTGGGCGTTGGACAGGTCCGGCTCCACGGTCAGGTCCCGGCCGAGCAGCGCACCCGGCGTGACCCGCCACACGTTCGGCTCGCCGCCCGACTCCGGGGTGTCCACCTGGGCGCCCACCGCGCGCAGCATGTCGACCGTCATCCGGATGTGCGGCATCGACGGCAGCGTCGAGCCGGTGTGCCGGACCTCGACGCCCTGGTTGAAGCGCGGGGCGGACAGCAGCAGGGCGCTGACGAACTGCGACGAGGAGGAGGCGTCGATCTCGACCGGGCCGCCGTCCAGCGCACCGCTGCCGTGCACGGTCATCGGCAGGGCGCCCCGGCCGTCGTCGTCGATGCGGGCACCGAGCGCGCGCAGCGCGTCGATCACGCCGTGCAGCGGACGCTCGTACGAACGGGGGTCGCCGTCGAAGCGCACCGGGCCGTCGGCCAGCGCGGCGACCGGAGGGAGGAAGCGCATCACCGTGCCGGCGTTGCCGACGTCGACCGTGGCCGGGCCGTGCAGCCCCGCGGGGATCACCCGCCAGGCCTCGCCGGAGGCGCCGGCGCCCGACGCGGAGGACACCGTCTCCTCGATGCCCACGCCCATCGCCCGCAGGGCGCCGGCCATCAGCAGCGTGTCGCGGGAGCGCAGCGGGCGGCGCAGCCAGCCCGGCTCCGAGGCGAGCGCGGCGAGCACCAGCGCGCGGTTGGTGACCGACTTGGACCCGGGCACGTGGACCGTCGCGTCGACGGCTCCGCTCGCGTGCGGGGCGGGCCAGAGGGCGGTGTCTGCGGGGTTCGGGGCCATGGACCCACTCTATAAGGAGGCGGTTGGACGGGCCGTCGTTCGGGTGCGGCCCGGCCGGAGCCGGTCACGCCGGGCGGCGGAGCCGTACGCCACCCCGGTCCGAAGCCATGCGCACCTCGTGG
Source organism: Streptomyces sp. NPDC006393 (assembly GCF_040628575.1). NCBI lineage: Bacteria > Bacillati > Actinomycetota > Actinomycetes > Kitasatosporales > Streptomycetaceae > Streptomyces > Streptomyces sp. NPDC006393. The sequence goes on along the minus strand of NZ_JBEXZD010000040.1, from coordinate 8,429 downwards.
CCCGCTGCCACGTGTGCCCCCCAACGGCCCCCCGTCACACCCCCAGCAGCCAGCGGCCCCCGCCCATCAGCGAGCACAGGGACACCGCGTGGAACAGGAACAGCCACAGACCCGCCGGCACGTGCGTCAGCCGGGACAGCTGGTCCGCGTCCGAGTCCCCGGCGCCCCCGCGGGACCGCTTGGCCTGGAGCTCGAAGGCCGGCCGCACCCCGCCGAGCAGCAGGAACCACACCACCGCGTACGCGAACGCGGCCTGCACCTGGGGCCCGGTCAGCCACGACACCAGCAGGAACGTACCGCCCGTGACCAGCACGGTCAGCGCCCCGTACGCGTTGCGGATCATCACCAGCATCGCCACCAGCAGCGCCGTGGCCACCCACAGCAGCAGCGTGATCCGCCCGGCGGCGAGCAGGGCCGCGCCGCCCAGGCCCAGCAGCGGCGGAGCGGTGTAGCCGGCGGCCGCGGTGAGGATCATGCCGGCGCCGTACGGCTTGCCGCGGCTCACGGTCAGGCCGCTGGTGTCGGAGTGCAGCCGTATGCCCGTCAGCGTGCGGCCGCTCAGCAGCGCCACCAGGCCGTGGCCGCCCTCGTGGGCGATGGTGATCGCGTTGCGGGAGACGCGCCACAGGGTGTGCGGGACGACGACGGCGAGCGCGGCGACCGCGGTGGCGATCACCACCCACAGGTCCGGATCGGGCTGGGTGCCCACGAGCCGGTCCCAGAGGCCGGCCAGCGCTGTCGAGGCGAGGCTGTCCATGTGTTGCGGTGGCTCCCTGTGGTCGAGTCAAGAGGGGCCGGCGCGTAGCGCCGTCGTTGAGGGGTGGTGGTCGGGCGACGGGTGGGCCTGGCAGTGTTGCACGTATGTGCGGACGGTATGCGGCAAGTCGCGGAGCCGAGGATCTCGCAGGAATCTTCGAGATCGAGAAGTGGGAGCCGGAGGAGACCCTTGAGCCCGACTACAACGTGGCCCCGACCAAGGAGGTCCATGTCGTCCTGGACCGCCCTTTGAAGGACGCCGAGGACAAGCGTCCGGTTCGGCAGCTGCGGAAGCTGAAGTGGGGCCTGGTCCCCTCCTGGGCGAAGTCTCCCGAGGGTGCCGCCCGCATGATCAACGCCCGGGCGGAGACGGTGCACGAGAAGCCGTCGTACCGGCGGGCCTTCGCCGTCCGGCGCTGCATCGTGCCCGCCGACGGCTACTACGAGTGGGTCACCGGCACCCAGGAGCGCGAGCTGGAGGTCGAGGGGAAGCGGAAGCGGCCGCGCAAGCAGCCGTACTTCGTCACCCCGGCGGACGGATCGGTGTTCGCGATGGCGGGGCTCTACGAGTTCTGGCGGGACCGCACGCTGCCCGACGACCATCCGCTGGCCTGGTGGGCGACCTGCTCGGTGATCACCACGGAGGCCGAGCGCACCCCGCTGGCGGTGGCCCCGGCCGAGGGCCCGCACGCACTGGCCGACATCCACCCCCGGATGCCGCTCCTGCTCACGCCCGACCGCTGGGACGCCTGGCTGGACCCGGCCCGCACGGACGTGGACGACCTGCGCGCCCTCCTCGCCCCGCCGCCCGCCGGCCTGATGCGCGCCTACCCGGTGTCCACCGCCGTGAGCAACGTCCGCAACAACGGGCCGGAGCTGCTCAAGGAGCTGCCCGCACCCGAAGAGGGCACACTCTTCTGACATGACCTCTGACACGTCCTGTGACATGACCAAGGAGACGGCCGGTACCCCGCAGACGGTCGCCACGGACGCGGGTGACGCCCGTATCACCTGGCACCGGGCGGAGGAGCCCGCCATGGTCCTCGCCGTCGGTCATGGCGCCGGAGGCGGCATCGAGGCGCGGGACCTGCGGGCCCTGGCCGAGGTGCTGCCCGCGCACGGGGTGAGCGTGGCCCTGGTCGAGCAGCCCTGGCGGGTCGCCGGGAAGAAGGTCGCGCCCGCGCCGAAGACCCTGGACGTGGGCTGGCGGGGCGTCTGGCCCGCCCTCGCCGCACCGGGGCTGCCCGTCGTCTCCGGCGGGCGCAGCGCCGGGGCGCGGGTCGCCTGCCGTACCGCGGCCGAGCTGGGGGCGCACGCCGTGCTCGCGCTGAGCTTCCCGCTGCACCCGCCGGGAAAGCCGGAGAAGTCCCGTGCCGGCGAACTGCTCGGCGCCGGGGTGCCGACGCTGGTCGTGCAGGGCGGGAACGACCCGTTCGGGAAGCCGGAGGAGTTCCCCGAGGGGTCCTACGGGCTGGTCGAGGTGCCGTACGGCGATCACGGCTTCGCCGTGCCGAAACGCGCGGAGATCAGCCAGGAGCGGGCGCTGGAGATCGTCACCGGTGGCGTCGTGGAGTGGATCGCGTCACTCGGGTGACTCCTGGGAATGCCGGGTGGCGGACCACTGTTGAGCCGGACAGAAGTGCTGAGGCCTCGGCACCGACGTCGCAGGAGAGGGAGTCCGCCGCATGGGTTCGACCATTTGCCCGAGCCGCAGCCGCGCTGACCTGGACTGGTCCGTGCTGCGCGCGGCCAAGACCGCTCCTATTCGAGCGGCGGGAGGCACGGGTCGTCGTCTATCCTCCGAATCGAGTGGGACCGGTTCCGGTCCCGCGCCATCGTTTGAGGAGGTGGGTCCGGTTCCCGGTACCGACGCAGGGACCGACAACGGCCAGGCGGAGCTGCCCGAGGGCCAGGGCACGGGCGTGGACGCGTCCGCGGAGTCGACCGCCCAGCGCAGCGCGCGCTTCGAGCGGGACGCGCTGGAATTCCTCGACCAGATGTACTCGGCCGCCCTGCGCATGACGCGCAACCCGGCCGACGCGGAGGACCTGGTGCAGGAGACCTACGCCAAGGCGTACGCGTCCTTCCACCAGTTCCGTGAGGGCACCAACCTCAAGGCCTGGCTGTACCGGATCCTGACCAACACCTTCATCAACTCCTACCGCAAGAAGCAGCGTGAGCCGCAGCGCTCCGCCGCGGAGGAGATCGAGGACTGGCAGCTCGCCCGCGCCGAGTCGCACATGTCGACGGGTCTGCGCTCCGCGGAGTCGCAGGCGCTCGACCACCTGCCCGACTCGGACGTGAAGGAAGCGCTCCAGGCCATCCCCGAGGAGTTCCGCATCGCCGTGTATCTCGCGGACGTAGAGGGCTTTGCGTACAAGGAGATCGCGGACATCATGGGGACACCCATCGGTACGGTGATGTCCCGGCTGCACCGGGGCCGCCGTCAACTGCGTGGCATGCTCGAGGACTACGCCCGCGATCGCGGACTGGTCCCGGCCGGTGCCGGAGAGTCGAACGAAGCGAAAGGCTCGGGCTCATGAGCTGCGGAGAGCCGCACGAGACGGACTGCAGTGAGGTACTCGACCATCTGTACGAGTTCCTCGACAGTGAGATGCCGGACGTCGATCGCACCAAGTTCGAGCACCACTTCGAGGAGTGCTCGCCGTGCCTGGAGAAGTACGGCCTGGAGCAGGCCGTGAAGAAGCTGGTCAAGCGGTGCTGCGGGCATGACGACGTACCCGCCGACCTGCGCGCCAAGGTCATGGGGCGGCTCGAGCTGATCCGCTCCGGTCAGACCGTCTCCGAGCGCGATGTGACCGAGGAACCGGTCACCTCCCAGGAGTCCTGACCACCCCACGCGCGATGCGGGCCCGCTCCATGCCGCGCGCGTCCCTCGTCACCCATACGTGCTAATCCGCGGGTTATCGGCCCACGGACGTCCCTCCGCGCCCCCTAGTCTCCCAGCCGTGGGCAGGCAGGACCGGCGCGACGGGGGAGGGACGGCATGGAGGCGGTTCCACCCCGGGCACGTGCCTACGTCGCCTGTGTCGCCCTCGGTGCCCTGGTCTGCCTGCTGCCGGTGCTGGTGCCGCTCACGGTGCCGCCGCTGGTTCCGGTGCCGGTGACGCACGCGTCCTGGTGGGCCGTCGGCCTGCTGGCCGCCGTGTACACCGGCGGCAAGCAACTGGCCCGGCGGAGCTTCGCCGGGCCCTTCTACCCCGTGCTGCTGGCCGCGGCCTTCCTGCTGCCGCCGTCCGCCGCCGCGCTCGTCCCGCTGCCCGGCGCCCTGCTGGCCGCGGCCGGGCAGCGGCCCGAGGCCCTGCGCCGGATCTGGCGTGCGGCCCAGCTCGCGCTCGCCGTGTGGGTGGCGGCCGCGGTGCACGGGGAACTGGGCGGCCCGGGCGCCGTCGCCGACCCCGACTTCCCGTACGCCCTCGTCCCCGCCGGTGCCGCGGTGGTGGCGTTCTGCGGGGTGCTGACCGCGCTGGACGGAGGGGTCCGGGCGCTGGCGGCGGCTTCGCCCGCCCTGCCGGGCCGGCGGGGACTGTTCGCCCGCTCCCTGGCGCCGACCGCGGTCCACGGGCTCGCCGGCCTGATGATGGCCGTGCTCTGGCGCAGCCCGTACGGGCCGGTGGCCGCCCTCCTGGTGCTGCTGCCGATGTGCGTGTCCTGGTGGGCGTACGCGCAGTACCACCGGGAACGGGCCGCCCACCAGGCGACGATCCGGGCGCTGGTGCAGGCGGTCGACATCAAGGACGGCTACACGCGCGGACACAGCGAGCGGGTCGGACAGGCCTCCATGATGATCGCCCGCGAACTCGGCATGGACGACGAACGCGTCGAGGTGCTGCGCTTCGCCGGCATCCTGCACGACGTGGGCAAGCTGGGCGTACCCACCCGGCTGCTGCGCAAGGACGGCCCGCTGACCCCCGAGGAGCGGCGGGTGATCGAACTGCACCCCGAGTACGGACACGAGATGGTGCGCGGGATCTCCTTCCTCGGCGAGGCACGCTCGGCGATCCTGCACCACCACGAACGCCTGGACGGCAGCGGATACCCCTACGGGCTGAGGGGCGGCCAGATCCCGGAGTGCGCACGCGTGGTGGCCGTCGCCGACGCGTTCGACGCGATGACGTCCACCCGCTCCTACCGCAGAGCCCGGCCGGTGGGCACGGCGCTGCGGGAACTGGAACGCTGCGCGGGCGCCCAGTTCGACCCGCGCATGGTCACCGCCCTGGTGCGGGCCCTGGACCGGAACGGCTGGCACCCGGCGGTCACGGCGGAGGACGGCAGCCCGCCGTCCCCGCCCGGGGACGGCGCGCCGTGCGTCCCGGCCAGGCACCGCGCCCCCCGTGCGCGGGCCGGGTCGGCCGGCGGGCGCGAGGAGGCGCGCGGGTGAGGTGGCCGTGGCCGTTGGTGCTGATCCGCGGGTCCGCCCTCGCCGTCGGCCTGCTGTCGCTCGCCGTCACGGTGTGGACCGGGCTCGAGGAGCGCGGGGCGGCGCTCGCGTTCGGGGTGCTGGTGCTGGTGGGGGAGCTCGCCCGGTGGTCGGGCGGCCAGGCCCGGGAGGCCGCGCCGCTGGGCGCCGCGGGCGCGCTGTCGTACGCCCTGCTGGGGGAGGACGCCGGACGGCCCAGCCATCACGGCGCCCTCCAGGCCGTCGCCGTGGTGCTCGCCGCCTGTCTGCTGGGCAGCGTGCCGCACATCGCGCGCGGGCGCGGATCGACCCTCGACCACCTGGCCCGGCGGATCCTCACCGTCTTCTTCGCCGCCGTCTGCTTCCAACCGCTGTACGGCAAGGGCGCCTTCCGGGGGTGGGTGGGCCCGGCGTACGCCCTGCTGCTGCTCGCGCTCCTGGTGCTCACCGCCCTGTGCGGGGCCGTGCTCGCCGCCGTGCCCGCCCACTGCCGTACCCGGTGGCCGTTCGGCCCGCTGCTGCGGGAGGAGCTGCGGGGCCTGCTCGGGATCGGGTCGGCGGTGTGCGCGACGGGCGCGGTGATGGCCCTCGCGGTCGCCGTCGTCGGGTTGTGGGCGCTGCCGGTCTTCTCGCTGCCGCTGCTGCTCACCCAGCTGTCCTTGAGGCGGTACGCGGCCGTGCGGGACACCTACCGGCAGACCATCGCCTCGCTGGCCCGGGCCACCGAGGTGGCCGGGTACACCCCGGCCGGACACGCCCGCCGGGTCGCCGTGCTCAGCCGGGCCGTGGGGCGGGACCTGGGCCTGACGGAGCCGGAGCTGACCGTGCTGGAGCACGCCGCGCTCATGCACGACATCGGGCAGCTCAGCCTGGTCGACCCGATGCCCGCGGGGGCGACGGCCGGCCTGCCCGTCGCGGAGCAGCGGCGCATCGCGCTGCTCGGCGGGGCGGTGGTCCGCCAGACCGGGGTCTCCCGGGAGGTCGCGGTGGTGGTGGAGCGGCAGGCCGACCCGTGCCGGGAGCAGCCGCTGCCCGCCCGGATCGTGCGGGCCGTGAACGCCTACGACGAGAAGGCGCGCGACGCCGGACCCGGCGGCCCGCTCAGGGCACTGGAGGAGCTGCGGCTGGCCACGGCCGGCGACTACGCGCCCGAGGTGGTGGAATCGCTGGCCCGGGTGCTGTCGCGGGACTGTCTGACGCTGCCCGCGACGGGGTAACCCATGGGTAATGAGCGCCCTTCAAGCCGTACGTGGTTGGATGCGAAGGAAAGGGAAACCGGGGGCAGAAGCCAGCCCACAGAACGGAACTGGCAGGCGGGAATCGTGAGGATCTTCGGCAAGGGACGGCACCGGCCCTCCGCCTCCTGGCGGCAGGCCACCGACCGCGCGTTCACCCTGATCGGCGACGGCCGGTACGAGGACGCGGGCGCGCTGCTGACGCGCGCCGCCGATCTGGAACCCTGGCTGTCGGAGTCCTGGTTCAACCTGGCCCTGCTGCACAAGTTCCGGCACGACTGGGAGCAGGCCAGAACGGCCGGGCTGCGGGCCGTGGCCCTGCTGGAGAAGGAGTCCGGCGCGCCGGACTGGTGGAACGTCGGGATCGCCGCCACCGCCCTGCAGGACTGGCCGCTGGCCCGGCGCGCCTGGCAGGCCTACGGCCTGAAGGTGCCCGGGGGCGCGACGGCCGCCGGGGAACCGGTGGGCATGGAGCTGGGCAGCGCGGCCGTGCGGCTGTCGCCGGAGGGCGAGGCCGAGGTGGTCTGGGGCCGACGCCTGGACCCGGCCCGGATCGAGGTGCTGTCCATCCCGCTGCCCTCCTCCGGGCGGCGCTGGGGCGAGGTCGTGCTGCACGACGGCGTGCCGCACGGCGAGCGGACCACCGCGGCCGGGCACAGCTACCCGGTCTTCGACGAGATCGAGCTGTGGGCGCCCTCGCCCGTGCCCACGTGGGTGGTCCTGCTGGAGGCCGCCACCGAGGCCGACCGGGACGCCCTGGAGCAGCTCGCCGCCGACGCGGGCTTCGCCGCCGAGGACTGGTCGTCGTCCGTGCGGCTGCTGTGCCGGACCTGCTCGGAGTCGCGGATGCCGTCCGACGAGGGCGACGGCGTGCACCTGGACCCGCACGACCACAGCGAGCCGGGGCACCCCGGGCCGCTGGGCCACCGCACCGACGGACAGCTGTGGGTGCCCGAGCGGGAGTGCGGGGTGGCCGCACCGGCGTCCCTCGTCCGGGGGCTGCTGGACGGGTGGGTCGCGGACAGCCCGGACTCCCGGGACTGGCGGGATCTGGAAGAGGTCTGCTGACCGCCTGCCGCCCCCGGTGTCCGACGGAGACCCGTGTGTCCCCCGGCCCCCTTAGGCTGTACTCGCAGAATCTCTCAGGCTTGCAGGAAGGCGTACGTCGGTCATGGCGCAGCAGGACACCGATCAGCAGCACGCGGGCGTGCTCCCCGTCGACGACGAGGGCTATGTCGTCGACACCGGGGACTGCGAGGAGCGCGAGACCGCGTGGCGCGAGCGCGGTACCTCGCGGCCGATCACGGTCGTCGGCAACCCCGTGCTGCACAAGGAGTGCAAGGACGTCACCGAGTTCGGCGACGAGCTCCAGCAGCTGGTCGCGGACATGTTCGCCAGCCAGCGCACCGCCGAGGGCGTGGGCCTGGCCGCCAACCAGATCGGTGTCGACCTGAAGGTCTTCGTCTACGACTGCGGGGACGACGAGGGCGTGCGGCACGTCGGCGTGGTCTGCAACCCCAAGCTGGTCGAACTGCCCGCCGACCGCCGCCGCCTGGACGACAGCAACGAGGGCTGCCTGTCCGTGCCCACCGCCTACGCGCCGCTGGCCCGCCCCGACTACGCCGAGGTCACCGGCCAGGACGAGCGGGGCAACCCGATCAAGGTGCGCGGCACCGGCTACTTCGCGCGGTGTTTGCAGCACGAGACCGACCACCTCTACGGCTACCTCTACATCGACCGGCTCTCCAAGCGGGAGCGCAAGGACGCCCTGCGGCAGATGGCCGAGAACGAGCCGCGCTACCCCGTGGTCGCCAACGACTGAGGGTTCTCATGCCGTCGGGGCGCGGGTGCCCCGTGTGCGGGTGCTCTGTGTGCGTGTGCCCCGTGTGCGTGTGCCTCGTGTGTCCCGTGGGTGCGGCGCCCGACCGGAACGACCGGTCGGCGGCGGCCAAGACGGCGAAGGGCACGGTCAAGCTCCAGAAGGTGCCCGGCTCGGAGTACCCGGCCACAGGAGCGCT
>NZ_JBEXZD010000039.1:0-68340 GCF_040628575.1 Streptomyces sp. NPDC006393 | reverse complement strand
ACCAGGTCGTCGACGCCCACGAACTGCGTGGTGCGGGGGCCCCACCGCTGTGTTCACCGGATCAGTACGCCGTGCAGCGGCCCTTCTCGCCGTTCCAGAAGCACACCTGGCCGACCACGTCGAAGCCCGCGACGCCGTTGGGGTCGATCTTGTCGAAGCGGGGGACGGGGATCTGCAGGCCGTTGATGCCGTCACCGGCGAGCGGGCCGCTGGTCACGGTGCGGTCCGGGACGGGACTGCCCTTCTTCAGCTCGCCGTTGAAGTAGAGGGAGCCCTCCTCCCCGGTGTTCCACACGCCGCTGCCGGTGCCCTCCACGGAGAACGTCGGTACCGGCAGCGCGCCGAACCTGCCGTTGCCGTGGACGTGGAAGACGATGTCGGTCAGCTCCGGCGCCGCTCCGTCGGGCGAACGGCAGTCGCGGTAGCCGATGTGCCCGGTCACCTGCGCATCGCGGGCCAGCACGCCGAGCGGCGGGCTGAAGTTCACCTCGGCGTCGAGCCGGCACACGAGGTCGGGCACCGGCGCCGGGACCGCGGCCTGGGCGGCCTGGCCGCCCGGGGCGAGCAGGCCGAGGCCGGCCAGCAGGACGGCGGGCAGCAGCGCCCTGCCCGGTCGGGTGCGGCGCGGCGTGCGCGACGGCTTCGGGACGGTCTTCATCTGCTGGTGTCCTCTCTGTCGGATCATGCGGTGACGGTCCCCGAGCGCAGTACCTCGCTCGCGGAGCCGAGGTGGCGCGAGAGGTCCCGGTAGGACTCCAGGACCCCCGTCTCGGTGTAGGCGATGCCGCGCTCGGCGCAGAACCGCTTGACGATCGGGTAGGCGTGCCGGAGCGCGGAGCGCGGCATGCCGGGGTACAGGTGGTGTTCGATCTGGTAGTTGAGGCCGCCGTAGAAGAAGTCGCCGATCAGGCCGGTGGGCAGGGTGCGCGAGGTGAGCACCTGGCGTTCCAGCCAGCTCCACTCGCCGCCGGTCCGGGTGGGCAGCCCTTTGTGGTTGACGGCGAAGGCCAGCCCGAGCAGGTAGCCGAGCAGTACCTGGTGGACCGTCAGGAACAGCAGCACACTCGGCCAGGGCAGCAGCCAGCACAGCGCGCCGAAGAACAGCACCGCGTGCAGGGCCATCAGGCCGCCCTCCAGCCAGGGACGGCGCAGGGCGCGCCGGCGCAGCGCGATGACCCCGGCGATGCGCAGCACCACGGCCTCCAGGCCGAGCAGCGGGAAGAACAGATGGCGCTGGTGGGCGGCGATGAACCGGGCGAAACCGGTGCGCTGCCGGGCCTGTTCGGGTGCGAAGATCGCCACCCGGCGCAGGATGTCGGGGTCCAGCTCCAGGTGGTTGGGGTGGTTGTGGTGCCGGTTGTGGTGCTGCACCCACCAGCCGAAGCACACACCGAGCATGAGGTTGCCGTGGACCAGGCCGAGCGTGCGGATGGTCTTCTGGGAGCGGCTGATCTGCCGGTGTCCGGCGTCGTGCAGCAGGAAGGCGAGCTGCTCGTGCCAGACCGCCAGCCAGAGCGCCGCCAGGACCACCTGCCACCAGGCGTGGTCGCAGAGCGCGAGCGCCGCCCAGCCGACGGCGTTCATCAGCCACACCGCCGCGATGGCGGTGGCGTACTGCCCCTTGCGGGGTCGCATCAGCCCGGCCGCCGTGACGCGCCGGGTCAGTTCGCGGAAGTCCTCCTCCGCCGCGCCCGGTTCACGCGGTGCGGAGTCGACTGCCGGGATGTCGCTCATGGGGGTGACACCAGCCCTTTCGTTCTCGGTGATGTGCGGGGTCGCAGGGCAGCGAGTGGGCTACGGGGGCGCGCCTCACGGCGCCAGCCCCATGTCGGCGAGCCGTGCCCGCTGGGTGTTCCGGGCCCACTCGGCGGCGGTCAGCATCCGCTCCTCGGCGGTGGTGTCGGCCAGCCGGCGGCCCGGCCACACCTCGTACGCCCCGGCGAGGTCGCGGTGCTCCTCGAGGCCCTGCTGGTAGAGCTGTTCGCGCCGGAGTGTCAGGTCCTGTACCGGCAGCCCGGACCACAACTCCGTGCCCCGCGCGATGAGTTCGCCGATGCGCTGCCGGTCCTCGGGGTGGCGTTCCAGGTGCCGCCGGACGATGGTGGTGCCGACGGAGAGGTGGCGGATCTCGTCGATGCCCGCGGCCCGCTCGATCTGGGCGGCGGCCGGGTCGAACGGCCACCACTTGCGCTCGCTGAGCTCCGCGGTGGGGGCGAGCACGCCCTCGACGAGGACCGTGAGCGTGATGACTCCGCCGATGTAGTCGCGTTCGTCCCGCAGGACGCGGAGGCCGAACTCCTCCAGCGGCGCGAGGATCGCGTCGCGGTCCGCGCCGGCGAGGTCCTCCATGACCGCCTCCAGCTCTCCCTTCCCGACGCCGAGTTCGAGGAGGTGGCCGCGGAAGGCGTAGGCGTGCCGGGCCTCGTCCATCAGCTGGGTGGTGTAGAAGTCCATGCCGGCGAGGTCGGGGGCGTGGGCGACCAGGTAGGAGATGGCTCGGGCCGCCTTCTCCTCGGCCATGGAGCGGAAGGCCAGCTCCTGCATGACCGCCTGCCGCAGGGGTCCTTCGCGCAGCATGTGGTCCGGGACCGTGACGTCCGGGGTGCGGCCCATGGGGTCCCCGGCGAGGGTGCCCTCGGGCACGGCGCGGAACCAGTAGCCGAGGTCGCAGCCCTCAGGGGTCAGGTCGGCGTGGAGTGCGCCGTCGAGCAGGCTCGGGGCCCGGTTCCGGTCGGCCTCGGCGGGGATCTCGGTGGTACGGGCCGGGCCGTGGACGATGGATGTGGTCATGTCTGCCTTTCTGCTCACGATGGAGGCGGGCGCCGCGCGGTCTCAGACGGCCTTCGTCAGCCGCATCAGGCGCCATACGGCGCCGGGGGTCACTCCGCCCTGGAAGGCCAGGTACTCGGGTTCGATCTGCTGCGGCCGCCACTTGAGCTTGAAGGACTCCTGGGTGGCCGCCGGGTAGATCGCCCGGCCCTTGGCCGCCACGAGCTCCAGACAGCGCCGCAGCGCACCGCTGGTGGGCCCGAAGTCGCAGGCGTCCGGACGAAGTCGCACGAAAGGGGTGAAGCCCAGGTGCAGCCAGGCACAGTCCTCGTCCTGGAAGCGGCGCAGCGCCGTGGCGAAGACCAGCTCGACGGTGCCGGGCGGCGCCTCGGGCCGACGCCGCGTCAGGTCGTAGAGCCAACCCGCGCGTTCGCCGAAGACGGGCGAGTACGACACGTAGGCGACCGTCCGTCCGGCGTGCCGGGCGGTGAACAGCCGTCGGTGCGGTGCCCCGGGGCCGCCGCGTTCGCCGATGAGGAAGTCCAGCTCCTTCACATGGCGGCCCTTGTCCCGCAGCCAGGCCCGGTCCACGGCGTCGAGCGCGGCGGTGACGATCGGGCTGTCGCGCTCGGCGGCGGTCACCTCGGTGACGGTCACGCCCTCGCGGCGCGCCCGGTTGACCATGTTGCGCACCTTGACCATGCGCTGCCCGCCGAGGCCGTAGCCGTCGAGGTGGATGCTGAAGGAGGCGCCGAACTGGTTGACGGTGAAGCCGTGGCGGGCGTGCAGTTCGGCCGCCGGGCGCGAGAGCTGGACGGCGGCGACCCGGCGGCCGTCGCTCGCGGCCTTCGCCAGCAGTGCGGTGAGCAGCAGATCCTGGTCGCGCGCCGCGCAGACCGGTCCGCCCAGCGGGAACAGGTGCCGCCGGCCGCCTTCCCGGTAGGGCACGAATCCGTCGATGCCGGCCGCCCGGAAGCGTTGGTTGCCCGCGTTCAGGGCGAGGAAGGCGCTGCTGTGGCCGGCGTGGCGGCGCAGCATGGCGTAGGCCTCGTCGTCGGTGAGGGCCCGCGGCGGCGGTGCCTGGCGTGCCTGCCGGGTGCTCACCGGGTGGCCGCCTGGTGCCAGGGCACGGACGCGAAGTCCCGCAGCGCGGACTGGACCGACGGGTGCGGGCGGGGCTCGAAGGACACGGTGAAGGACTTGACGAAGTTGCCGAACAGGGCGCGGTCCCCGAACAGATGGATCGGCAGCACCAGCAGCGCCCACTCCCAGCCGTGCAGCAGGACCCAGGCGCCGAGGACGGTGCCCTGCACGCTCAGGCTGTGCATGGTGTTGTAGAGCACGTAGTAGACCCGGGAGATGCGCCGGTCGGGGCTGCGGTGGTAGGCGACGGCGCCGGGGATGTAGCCGATGAGGTCGACGTAGAGGAAGAGCACGGCGGCCACCCACCAGCGCACCTCGGCGAGGTGGGCGAGGAAGAACCCGGCGGCCACGAACAGTCCGAGCAGGTACTCCAGGCGCAGCAGCCGGTAGGTGGTGGGGGTCTGGCACAGGTTGTGGCCGTCCATCGCGGTCACCGTCCGCCGGCCGGGCGGGCGGCGGTCACCAGGAGCATGCTCTGCTTCTCCAGGCCGGGGTGGGCGGCCAGGTGGGGGGCGAAGCGCTCGACGGCGTACGGCAGGGCGAGCAGGTCGGCGACCTGGGCCTGCCAGCCGCGCTCGCCCCACCAGTGCTCGGCGTCGGCGAGGTGCCACACCCACGGTGTGCCCGAGCCGGACAGCGCCTCCAGCCAGGGGCGGACGAAGGGCGAGTCGGCGGCGTCGGCGTTCAGACACTCGGCGCCCAGCGTGCTGCCGGGCGCGGACAGCTCGCCCGCGACGGCGACCAGACGGTCCACGGCCTCGGGCGCCAGGTAGAACAGGAGTCCCTCGCACAGCCAGGCGGTGGGCCGGCCGGGGTCGAACCCGGCGGAGAGCAGCGGGCCGCGCCAGTCGGAGAGCAGGTCGGCGGCGACCGGGATACGGCGGGCGACGGCCGGAGCATGGCCGGCCACGATCCGCTCCTTGAAGGCGTGCACGGCCGGCAGGTCGACCTCGAAGAGGCCGATGCCGTCGGGCCAGTCGAGCCGGTGGGCGCGGGTGTCGAGCCCCGCCCCCAGCAGGACCACCTGCGAGAGGCCCGCGCGGGTGACGGCGAGGAGGTGGTCGTCGAAGAACCGGGTGCGCACCGCCAGCCAGTCGGGCAGCACCTGCTGGAGCACGCCGCTGCCCGGCGGGCTGCCCGCCTCCCGGGCGCGGGCCAGGAACTCGGCGGCCAGCGGATCGTCGAAGAGGGCGTCGGCCCGGACGGACTCCTGGGCCCGCATCCGGACGGTCCACAGGGCCGTCCCGGAGACGCCGTCCAGCGCGGCGGCGGGTGACGGCGCGCTCTCGTGCCGGTGAGAGGTGTCGTCGTGCTGCGGGAAGTTGGGCATGGATCGGGATCCTTCGCGGGAAGTGGTACGAGGGAGCTGGTACGTCGCGTCGCGTCGCGTCGTGACGCGTGGTGCGTGTGCCGGGCCGGTGCGCCGGCGCCGGGTCAGCGCGGCGAACGGCGCCGGGTCAGCGCGGCGAACGGCGCCGGTCGAGCAGGAGGGCAGCCGCGCCCAGCGCCATCAGGCCGCGCGAGGGCGACCACGGGCGCTGACCGCCCATGGCGGCCGGGGTGTAGGGCTCGTTGACTTGAAGGGCGAAGCGGCGGTTGGCCGCGTCGGCCAGCACCCCGCGCCACTGCTCGGGTCCGGAGGTCACGGCCGTGAGCAGGTCCATGGTGTTGCGGGCGACCTGGTCGAGGGAGAAGTACTCGCGCAGCAGGGAGACGATGATGCCGCGCACCTCCGCCTTGAAGACCTCCGCGAGGGCGATGTCGGGTGCCAGGCAGCGCACCGACCCCTCGAGGTTGGCGAAGGACTTGCCGAGCAGGGAGATGGACGGCGCGGATCCGATGCCCCGTCGGGTGGCCTTCTCCAGGACGGTGGTCAGGGACACACCGAAGTTGATGTCCTCCAGGGAGGCCGTGGCGACCTTGGGCACCAGGGCGGCCATGTCCGAGGCGAAGGCCGGCAGGTTGGACCAGGCGGTGACCCGGCCCATGTCCGCCCAGGCCCAGGCCAGGCCGTGGCCGTCGTTCTGCGCGATGGACATCAGCAGCGGCAGGAGTCGCAGGCTGGTGCGCCGGTCGAGCCGGCCGACCATGCCCCAGTCGATGAGGGTGGCCGGACCGCCGGGCTGGGCGAAGACGTTGCCGGCGTGCGGGTCGGCGTGGAACATCCGGTCGACGAAGTAGCCCCGGTACATGAAGCGCAACAGGTCCTTGCCGATGTCCATGCGTTCGCGCTCGCTGAACATCCGCCGGTCGACGTGGCGCACGGAGGTGCCGGGCGCGAGCGACTGCACCAGCACCTTGGGGGTGGCGTGCACGACACGGGGCACTTCCAGGTTGGGGTAGCGGCGGATGTTCTCGCGGGCCTCGTCCATGTTGCGGGCCTCGCCGGTGAAGTCGAGTTCGGGCTCCATGGCGTCGAAGATGGAGTCGAGCATCGCCTCGACGTCGATGACCTCGTTGAAGCGGGGCGCGGTGCGCGCCACCATCCGTGACGCCTTGCGCATCAGGGCCATGTCGGCGCGGACGGTGTCCCGGATGCCGGGGCGCTGGACCTTGATGACGGCGGGCCGGCCGCCGGGCAGCCGCACCCGGTAGACCTGTGCCAGCGAGGCGGCGCCGAGCGGGCGGGTGGTGTCGACGTCGTCGAAGCACAGCTTCCAGTCCGGGCCGAGCTCCTGCGCCAGCACGGGTTCGAAGACGGAGAACGGCTGGACGTCGACCTGGTCGTGGAGGTTCTGGAGCTCGGCGATCATGGTGGGGGGCACCATGTCGGGGCGGGTGGACAGGATCTGCCCGAGTTTGACGTAGAACGGGCCGAGACTCTCCAGGGCCTGGCGGACCGCTCGCGCACGGCGGGCCCCGTCCTCGCCGGGGCGCGCGTCCGCGTCCGGTGAGGCCCGGTCCCGTCCGGACTGCCGGCGGGATCGCGCCAGTTGGCCGACCTCGTCGGTGACGAGGCTTCCCAGCACCTTCACCACCAGCCGCAGCCGGCTGCCGAGCGGGGCACTCATGTGCCGCAACCTCCTGAGGTGTGACGGGGCATGTCGGTTCCGCCGGTCCTGCACCGGGCGGGAGGCGTGTCCGCCCGGTGTGCGCGGGGCGCCGGGGACGGGTTCAGCTGCCCTTGCGAGCGGCGGGCGTGGTGGCGCCGGCGAGCGGCCCGGCGACCTTCTGGACGTTCTCCAGCACGCTCGCCAGGTTGGCGACGAGCTCGGTGAGCTGGGCGAGCTGGCCCGGCAGCTGGGCCAGTCCCGAGGCGACGTCCGCCGCTCCCGAGACGGCCGAGGCCGCGCCGCCGGCGACCTGGCCGAGCGCGGCGAGGGGGTTCGCGCCGCCCGAGAGGGCCCCGAGCGGGTTGCCGGCGCCCGCCGCGCCGGTGAGGGCGCCGAGCGGGTTGGCGGCCGCCGGGGCGAGGGCCGCGAGGGGGTTGGCGGCGCCGGCGACGGCTGCCAGCGGGTTGCCGGCCGCGCCGGTCAGCGCGGCGAGCGGGTTGGGGGCGCCGCCGGCCGCGGCGTTGGCGGCGTGGGCCAGTGCGGCCACGGGGTTGGCCACTCCGCCCAGGGCGGAGAGCGCGCTGACCGTCCGCAGGACGTCGCCGGGCAGCCCGGTGAGCGCCTGGTAGGGGTTCAGGGCACCGAACCAGTCGCCGGAGTTGCGGTCGTCGTCCTTCCGGTCGAGCATTTCGTCGAATGCCTTCTTGGTGCTGTCGGCGATGTCGCCGATGAGGTCCTTGATGGTGTCCTGGGTGTTGTTCTTGCCCACGGCCGTTTCCCTTTCTTTTACCCCTCGAAATCAAAGGGGTGCCATCACGGAATTGTTCTCGAGAATCCAGCTGCCGATTCCGCAGAATTCACTGAATCCCGGGAGCGGATTCAAGTGGATTCCTTGCGCCCCTTCAGGCCATGACGCCGTCCAGCGCGCGGGCGCACACCAGGCGCAGCCGGGCCCGGCCCCGAGTGAATGCACCCTCGGCGGCCTTGACCGAGATCTGGTGCATGCGCGCGAATTCCAGCGTGGAGATCCCCTGGGCGCGGGCGAGCACCACCTGGCGCTCCCGTCCGCGCAGCAGGTCGACCTGGCCGAGCAGCCAGCGCCCGAAGTCCTGGTCGCACACGCCCTCGTCCGGCAGTTCCGGAACGCGCGCCTCGGCCGCACGGCGCAGCAGCCGACGGCGTCGTTCCTGCTCACGGTAGTGATCGACACACAGGCGCAGGGCGACCGAGGTCAGAAAGGGCCCGATCCGCTCATGGTCGAGGTTGCCGTGCGCGGCAGCCCGGAGCATCGCCTCCTGTACGCAGTCCTCCGCGTCCTGGGCGTTCGGCAGCCGGCGGCGGACCAGTCGCATCAGGCGTTCACGGTGGCCGGCGATGACATCCCAGGAGAATTCTCGCTGAAACTCTTTGGCATGATTGAGCTCTTCAGAACAGTCCACGAAATCCTCCGCCCGTCACCCCGGAAAATGTCCTGCACGGGACATCAGCAAACGGGGGAAGAGGACGTCCACTCATCCGCGTGAAGATGACCGGACAGCGGTACGCGAGGTTCCGCTTCGTGTTAATCTGACAGATGAAAGAGGCCGTGGGGTCGATTTCCGGAAGCCATCGGCGAATAAATCCGGCCAGCCGAAACGTACCGGCAGGCGCGGAAACGTGCCAGCACTGGGGAAAGCGTGACGGAACCCGGGACGCACGGCCGCGGCACGAGAGCCCGCGTCACAGCGGTACGGGCGTCACGGTCGGTAGCGGCGCCACGGTCGGCACTGGCATCACGTGCGGTACCGCCGCATCACTCGGGCAGGTCCACGTGGCACGTCTCCCCCGGCCGGACCTGGACGGCCCGGCCGGCCACCCGGACGTCGATCGGTGAGCGGTCGGAGTGGGGCACGGCGATCTCCGTCCGGCTGTGCCCCAGTCGCAGCCGGACTCCCCAGTGGCCCTGGTAGCGGAGGGAGAAGCCGTAGGAGGACAGCTCCGGCAGCGGGGCGGGTTCGAGCCGGAGCGCGCCCTCGCGGGTCTCCAGGCCGGGCAGTCCGCGCTGGACCAGATCGAGGGTGCCCGCCATGGCGCCGAGGTGGATGCCCTCGCCGGTGGTGCCGCCCTGGAGATCGGCGACGTCGCCGCGCAGGGCCTCCTGGACGAAGGTCCATGCCTCGGAGCGCCGGCAGCGGGCCAGCACCCAGCCGTGCACCAGGCCGCTCAGGGTCGAGCCGTGACTGGTCCGGTCCAGGTAGTGGTCGACGGTGCGCTGCCAGAGTTCCTCGTCGAGGTGGTGGCCCAACCGGCCGAACAGCGCGATCAGTTCGCAAGGCGAGAAGAGGTAGCCGAGCATGAGCACATCGGCCTGCTTGGACGCCTTGTAGCGGTTGACCGTGTCGCCCTCGGCCTCCAGGATCCGGTCCAGGCGGCGGATGTCGTCGTAGCGCCTGCGGTAGCCGGCCCAGTCGAGTTCCTCCAGGTCGCCGTATCTTTCGAACTGGCTGATGACGCCGTCGTGGAAGGGCACGTACAGGGTGCGGGAGATCTCCTCCCACTGTTCCAGTTCGGCGTCGTCGAGGCCGGTGCGCTCGACGAGTTCGCGCCGGCGCGGCTCCGGCAGGGTGCGCAGCAGTTCCAGGGCGCGGGCGAGCACCCAGGCGGCCGTGACGTTGGTGTAGGCGTTGTCGTCGAGACCGGGCCGGTCGGCGTCCGGGTAGGCGTCGTGGTACTCGTCGGGGCCCATCACGCCCAGGATGCGGTGCCGTCCGAGGCCTTCGTCCCAGGTGGCCGAGTCGGCCCAGAAGCGGGCGACCTGAAGGAGCATCTCGGCGCCCTGGGTGTGCAGGAAATCGGCGTCGCCACTCGCCTCGCAGTACCGCCACACGTTGTAGGCGACGGCCGAGCCGACGTGCCGCTGGAGGTGCGAGTGGTCCGGCAGCCAGCGCCCGGAGTGCGGATTGAGGTGCAGCCGCTGGGTCTCCTCCCGGCCGTCGCTGCCGCTCTGCCATGGATACATGGCGCCCCGCCGGCCGGCCGCGCGCGCCGCCGCACAAGCCTGTGTCAGGCGCCGGTGACGGTAGTGCAGCAGGGCGCGGGAGACCTCGGGCAGGTGCAGGTTGAGATACGGCAGGACGAACAGCTCGTCCCAGAAGACGTGTCCCCGGTAGGCCTCGCCGTGCAGTCCGCGGGCGGGCACGCCGACGTCCAGGTCCGCGGTGTGCGGGGAGAGGGTCTGGAGCACGTGGAACAGGTGCAGACGCAGGATGCGGCCCGGCTCGCCGGGGACGTCGATCTCGGTCAGGCGCCACAGCTGGTCCCAGGCCGCCCGGTGGCTGCGCAGCAGGTCGTCGAAGCCGGGCGCCGACTCCACCCGTTCGGTCGCGGCACACCGCGGGTCGCTGATGGCCGGGTCGCGCGAGGTGTGCACCGCGGCGGTCTTGTCGACGGTGACGGTGCGGCCGGGCTCCACCCGCACGCGCAGCCGCTGGACGGCGCGCGGGTGCTCGTGGCGGGTCGCGACCGGTCCGCCGCCGGTCAGCCGGGTGGCCATGCCGATCCGGATGTCGGAGGTACGGGTGCGGCAGCGCAGCCACACCGTGCCGGGCTCGGCCGTGCCGGTGTGCACATGGGTGAGGTGATGGCCGTCCAGTTCCCGGTAGCGGGGCACCCCGGCGTTGGTGACGCCTCCGTCGATCGCCGCCTCGACCTCGAGGTCCGCCGTGAAGCCCTCGGCGGTGAACTCGGTGCGCAGCGCGGCCAGATGCGGATCGGCCATGTGCACGATCCGCTGCTGGCGCACGGTCAGCGCCCGTCCCGCCCCGAGCCCGAAGCGGGTACGGCGCTCCAGTAGACCGCAGTCCACGTGCAGGACCTGCTGGTGTTCGAGGACGGTCGCCGTGTCCGGGGTGAGCCAGTCGCCGTCCGCGAGCCGGAAGCGCAGCGGCAGCCAGTTGGGCAGGTTGACCATGTCCTCGTTCTCGACCTGACGGCCCGCGACCTCGGAGGTGAGCCGGTTGTAGCAGCCCGCCACATAGGTTCCCGGGTAGTGCACGCCGTCCGCGTAGCACTCCGGCAGGGCCCCGCGGGTGGCGAAGCAGCCGTTGCCCAGCGTGCACAGCGCCTCCCGCAGGCGCTCCTGGGCAGGGTCGTAGCCGTCGTACTCCCACGTCCCGGCCGTCAGGGTGGTCGTCACCGCCGTCACCGCCATCACCGGCCCTCTCCGTCATCGGCCCCGCCGCTCTTCTCGGCCCCGCCGCTCTTCTCGGCCCCGCCGCTCTTCATCGTCCCTCCCCCGTCTTCGTCGGCCCGCCGCCTCGTGGGGCGGCACGTGGTCCCGTTGTCACCGTCGCATCCGGGGCGCCCGGACGCGAGGGCGGTCCGGCCGGGAGCAGGCGCGGCTCGGGTGCCGGCCGCGATCCCGGCCGGCGGGGCCCGGGCGTGCCGGGCCGCGCGTCCGAGGTGCTGATCCGCGCCTCGGACGGGGCGGAACTCCTATGACCACCGGGACCGCACTCGCTGATCCGGTATGACCTCGGACGGCTCCGAAGGGGGCGGCCCGCCCGTGTCCCCCGCACCGTCAACTCAGGATCCATCGCAGCTTCGTGAGACCGCGTGCCGCGTCGACGGGCCGTTGTCAGTGGTCCGCGTTACTGTGCCCGCAAGTGACCCTAGGCCCCGTTCAGGAGGCACTCATGGCATCCCGTCTCAACCCCTACCTCAGCTTCGACGGCACCGCCCGGCAGGCGATGGAGTTCTACAAGGACGTCTTCGGCGGCACCCTGGCCCTCAACACCTACGGTGACGTCGGCCAGCCGGGGGGCGCGGACGCCGACCGGATCATGCACGCCATGCTGGAGACCCCGGGCGGCTTCACGCTGATGGCCGCCGACATCCCGCCCGGTATGGAGCACACCCCCGGCACGAACATCACGGTGAGCCTGAGCGGCGACGACGACGCCGATCTGCGCGGCTACTGGGAGAAGCTGTCCGCCGGCGGCTCGGTGGCCGTGCCGCTGGAGAAGCAGATGTGGGGTGATGTGTTCGGCATGTGCACGGACCGGTTCGGCATTCCGTGGATGGTCGACATCACGGGCCCGCAGAGCTGACGCCGACGCCGTAGCGCCGCCGGGCGGCCGGCCGAAGCCGTGGCGAACGCCGTCACCGGCCCGGTGATCGCACCGCCGCCGTGCGGTGGGCGAGGGCCAGCAGGGGCAGCCCGGCGGCCACCAGGACGGCCAGGGCGGCGTATCCGCAGGTGAGAGTGGCGGTAGCGGCGACGGCGCCGACGACCAGCGGGCCACCGGCGTCGCCGAGTTCCCGGCCCAGTTCGGCGGCGCCCATGGTTTGGCCGAGGCGCTCCGCGGGGGTGGCCGCCGCCAGGGCGGCGAAGCCGAGGGGTGTGATCACACCGGTTCCGGTGCCGATGAGGGCGGCGGCGAGGAGTACGCCGGCCGCGCCGGGCAACGTCGCGGCCGCGAGTCCGGCGGCGGTCACGGCGAGTCCGGCCGCCAGCCCGGTGCGCACGGTCAGGCGTCCGGCGTCCAGGGCACGGCCGGTGCGGAGCTGGACGACGGCCGCGCACAGCGCGAGCACGGAGACGGCCGCCCCGGTGGTGATGGTGCCGAGTCCGGCGGCGGCTCCGGAGACGGGCAGGAAGCCGACGCCGGCGGAGAGCGCGGCGGTGGCGGCCGCGAGGGCGCCGGTCGGGCCGAGGAAGGCGGGGTCGGCGAGCCGGCGGGCGAGGTCGAGGAGCGTCTGGCGCCCGCGCGGAAGGGGCGGCACGGGCGGGACGGCGGTCGCCACCCAGACGGCCACCGCCGTGCCGAGCACGGCCAGGACGCCGAACAGCAGGCGCAGCCCGCCCGCCCACACCAGGACGCCGCCGAGGAGCGGGCCCGCGGTGTAGCCGATGGACTTGCAGAAGCCGTAGCCGCCGAACGCCCGGCCGTGGGCGGCGGCGGGGCTGAGCCGGGCCACCGTCGCGGAGGCCGCCGGGGAGAACGCGGAGGCGGCCGCGCCCTGGCCGAGGCGCGCGGCCCACAGCCATGGCGGGCTGCCGGCCACGGCGTACGCGGCGGAGGCGAGCGCGAAGGCCACGAGGCCGCCGAGGACGACCGGGCGGGGTCCGACGCGGTCGGCGAGGCTGCCGAAGACCGGCTTGAGCAGAACCTCCGCCGCGTCGTACAGGGCGAGGAGCCCGCCGAGCACCAGCAGGGACCTGACCGCGTCGGCGGAGCGGCCGCCCAGGTTGGCGGCGATGCCGTGAGCGCCGAAGGCGGTGGTGAACCCGGCCGCGTACAGCGGCCACATCCGCGCCGCCGCGGTGCCGTCCCCGTGCCGGGCGCCGGCGCGCGCGGTGGGTGTGCCGGTCATGCGTCGCCTCCGTCCGCGGCGGGTCCGGCCCGGTGCTGGGCGGTGAGACCAAGTATCCGGCGCGCATCGCAATCCGTCGGGCTGCCTGCCACGTATGTACGTCAGCGGGAATTCCCTCGAAGACGTCCCTTCCAGTGCTCAGCAGGAGCCCCCTTGAACTCCACCCATGCCCAACACGTCCCGAACTCCACCCATGCCCAAGACGTGCCGAACTCCACCCATGCCAAAGACGTTCCGTCCTTGACCGGCGCGGCAGCGGGCTGCGCCGTGGGCAACGCCGTGCTGCACACGCTGATGATCCCCGATCATCTCGAGGAGAAGTTCTACATCGGCGTCCTGTTCGCCGTGGGCAGCGCGATCATGCTCGCGGTGGCGGCGGGGCTTGTGTTCAGGAAACACCAGGCGGTGGCCTGGCTCATCGGGGCGCTCGTCAGCCTCGGCATGATCGTCGGCTTCGCCCTGTCCCGCACCGTCGGCCTGCCGTACGGCTATCGCGAGGACGGCTGGGAGGCGCCGTACGGCCCCCTGTCGCTGCTCGTCGAGGGACTCTTCGTCCTCGCGTTCCTGGTGCGCCTCGGCACCAGGCCGACGCCCCGCACACTCAATCCACTGCGAGATTTCGCAATGCGTTAGGTGTGGGAACCCTCCGGCCTCTCGCACCGCTACGTCCCGGCGGCGCAGGACGGGGCCGACCGGCCCTATCCCGTCACCGCGGCCGCGCAGACGATGGAGGAATGCTCCAGAACGAAGGCTTTGACGCACTCGACCGGCAGGAGTGCCTGCGCCTGCTGGCCAAGGTGCCGGTCGGCCGCGTGGTGTACACGCGACAGGCGCTGCCGGCGGTCCTCCCGGTCGACTTCTCCCTGGACACCGACGCCTCCGTGCTGCTGCGCACCTCGGCGGCCTCGGACCTCGTACGCGCCATCGACGGCGTGGTCGTCGCCTTCGAGGCGGACGAGTTCGACGCCACGACGCGTTCCGGATGGAGTGTGGTGATCACCGGACGGGCCACTGTGGTGACCGACCCGGCGGAACAGGGACGGCTGTCCAAGGTCGGCCCTGACTCCTGGATGCCGCAACGGGAGGCGGTCTTCGTCCGGATCGAGTCGGAAATGGTCACCGGACGCGAGCTGGGGACCATGGGTCCGGTCGCCGTACCCACCCCGTCCCAGCCCTGAGGAGTCCCGTATGTCCGCCACCGTGATCAGCGACCTGGCCGCCGAGCTGACCGTGCCCGAGGACGGCACGCTCAGCCGCGTGCTGTACCGCGACGACCGGCTGCGCGTGATCGGCTTCGCCTTCGCCGCAGGCCAGGAGCTGACCGAGCACACCTCGGCCCTGCCCGTCGTCATCCAGGTCGTCCAGGGCCGCCTCGAGCTGGTCATCGGCGGGCAGAAGACCGAGGCACGGCCTGGGAGCTGGATCCATCTGCCCGCCCGGCTCCCGCACAGCGTGCGGGCCGCCGAACCCAGCGTCATGCTGCTGACCATGCTGCCCGGCGCCGAACCGTCGGCGTCAGGGGCGCCCACCGCGGACTGAACCCCGTTTCCGGCCGGCATCCGGCACCTGTCACGGATGCGCGCCGGTCCCGCGCTTCTTCCCGGTGCGCGGCGCCAGCCCCAGGCAGCGCGGCACATGACGAACAGGGACCGGGCTCGGGCCGCACGGCCGGTTGAGGGACGTTCGGCCCGGAGAGCTGCCCCGCGCCGGTGTCGGGGCGGAGAGCGGAGAGTGGAGAGCGGAGACCAGCCGTATGGCCCTGACCGGTCAGGGCCATTGGGCCCTGTCGACCCCGTCGGTCATCGTGATCTCCTGAGGGGGCGGCCGGGTGCGCCTGTGTCTGCGGCTCCCGATCCCCCGTCCGGGACCGGAGAGCGCACCCGGTCCGCACGGACGCGGCGGCACCCCGCCGGCCGGGCGGCGACCGACGACGAGCAGGCTCGCACCGGAGGACGGCCGCACCACTCCTCCGGCCGCGGGCCTGGGCAGCGGGCGCGCGGACGCGCCTCCGCCCGGCTCGGCGCTCGCCGGGTCAGCCGACGCGTTCCCAGCCCCTTCGGGGCGGCCTGGTGCCGAGTTCGGCGTCGCGGCTGCGGTAGACGATGTACGGGCGGGTGAGGTAGCCGAGCGGGGCGGTGAGCATGTGGACGAGGCGGGTGAAGGGCCAGATCGCGAAGAGCACCAGTGCGCTGACGGCGTGCAGTTGGTAGAGCAACGGGGCGTCGCTCATCAGGTTCGGGTCCGGCTGTACGGCGAAGATGGAGCGGAACCAGGGGGAGATGGTCTCGCGGTAGTTGTAGCCGCCGCCGGCGATGTTCGCGTCGACGGTGGCGGCGAGGCCGAGTGCGATCGTCGTGGTGAGCGCGACGTACATGGCCTTGTCGTTGCGGGTGGTCGCGGAGAACACCGGGCCGACCGTGCGGCGCCGGTAGATCAGGATGGCGAGCCCGCCCAGGGTGCACACCCCCGCGACCGTGCCCAGCGTGACCGCCACCACGTGGTACTGGGTCTCGGTGACCCCGGCCGCCGCGGTCCAGCTCTCGGGAATGAGCAGGCCGACGACGTGGCCGATCAGCACCACCAGGATGCCGAAGTGGAACAGCGGGCTGCCGATGCGCAGCAGCCGCTTCTCGTACAGCTGCGAGGAGCGGGTGGTCCAGCCGAACTTGTCGTACCGGTAGCGCCAGACGTGGCCCAGGACGAAGACCGCCAGGGCGATGTACGGCAGTACCACCCACAGCAGGATGCCGCCGGTGCCGGCCCCGGCAGCCATGGTGGGGGTGGGGTTCGGCCACGTCGTCGGGACGCTCATCGCGGGCCTCCTGCGGGGTCGGGCATGATCTGCGGCGGTGTGTAGGGGGCAAGTCCCACCTCTTCCCCGGGCGGCCCCTCGGCGGCGAGCCGGGCGACCGCGTCCCGCTCGTCGCCCTTGAGCGGTGGCAGCGTCGCGGAGACGGACCGCAGCACGGACGCCCAGGGCGAGTCCTCCTCGCTCAGCGCCAGCCGCAGCAGCTCCAGACCGGCGCGGTGCTCGGTGAGCAGGCGGTGCCCGGCGGCGGGTTCGGCACCGGCGAACTCCAGGACGACCGCGAGGTGGTCGGGCAGTTCGTCGTCGGCAGGACGCAGCCCGGCGGCCGCGTAGGCCTGCTTGAGCCTGAGCAGCGCGATACCCCGCTTACGGGTGTCGCCGTGCGCGTAGTACGTCAGGTAGGGGCAGCAGCGCTTGCGGTGGTCGAAGGTGGCGACGTAGGCGGCGGCCAGCTCGGCGGGCGTGGTCCGCCCGGCGTGCGCGGTGAACGCGAGCAGCGGGGCGCGGACCTGCTCGGGCAGGGCGGGGGCGACCCGGTGGGCCAGGGAGAGGTGCTGCGCGAACTCCTCGTCGGGGTAGGCGAGGAGCAGGGACTGCACCTGCCAGGCGTACGGATACCAGGGCTCGGTGCGCGGAATCGCGGCCCGGAGTCCGCGCCTGAGGTTCGTGGGTTTCATGGCCTGGTCCCGGCCTCTCCGCCGCTGTCCGGGGGCGTGTCCCCGCCCTGTGTCCCGGGCCGGGGCGGGAACAGGCCGGGCGGGGCGCCCTTGCCGTCCCAGTTGAGGAGGTTGACCCGGGTGTCCTTGCCGACCGGGGCCGCCGGGGTGTCGGAGGTCTGCCGGTCGCGCAGGGCGTGGAAGTTCTCCACGGCGACGGGCGCCGAGCCGCCGGAGGCCTCGCCGAAGGGGCCGGAGCCTCCCATGCCGGGGCCGCCCTCGTAGTCCAGGCTGCACTCGGTGGCCAGTTCCTCGAGTCTGTGCGCCTGTTCGGCGTGGGCGGACGGGATCACGTAGCGCTCGTCGTACTTGGCGAGCGCCAGCAGCCGGTACATGTCGTACAGCTGCTCCTCGTCCATCCCGACCCGCTCGGGGATGGCCGCGTCCGGTTCCCGGCCGAGGTTGATGTCGCGCATGTAGGAGCGCATGGCGGCCAGGCGGCGCAGCACCGCGTCCACCGGGGCCGGGTCGCCCGCGGTGAACAGTCGCGCGAGGTAGTCCACCGGGATGCGCAGGGCGTCGACGGCGGCGAACAGGTTGCGGTGGTCCTCGGCGTCCTGGCCGGTGTCGCGCACGGCGTCGACGACCGGGGAGAGCGGCGGGACGTACCAGACCATGGGCAGGGTGCGGTACTCGGGGTGGAGCGGCAGCGCCACCTTGTAGGTGTTGATCAGGGCGTGCACCGGGGAGCGCTGGGCCGCCTCGATCCAGTCCCGGGGGATGCCGGACCTCTCCGCCGCGGCGACGACCTCCGGGTCGTCCGGGTCGAGGAACACGGCGCGCTGCGCCTCGTACAGATCGGTGTCGTCGGGCGTGGTGGCCGCCTGGAGCACCTTGTCGGCGTCGTAGAGGACGAGGCCGATGTAGCGCAGCCGGCCGACGCAGGTCTCGGAGCAGACGGTGGGCAGGCCGACCTCGACGCGGGGGAAGCAGAAGGTGCACTTCTCGGCCTTGCCGGTGCGGTGGTTGAAGTAGACCTTCTTGTACGGGCACCCGGTCACGCACATCCGCCAGCCCCGGCACCGGTCCTGGTCCACCAGGACGATGCCGTCCTCGCTGCGCTTGTAGATGGCGCCGGAGGGGCAGGAGGCCGCGCAGGAGGGGTTGAGGCAGTGCTCGCAGATGCGCGGCAGGTAGAACATGAACGTCTGCTCGAACTCCAGCCTGATCCGCTCGGAGATCTCGCCGAGCACCACGTCCTTCTCGCCGTGCTGCGCGGAGCCGCCCAGGTCGTCGTCCCAGTTCGCCGACCAGGAGATCTTCATGTCCTTGCCGGTGATGAGGGACTTGGGGCGGGCGACGGGGGTGTGGTCCTGGAGCGGGGCGTCGGTCAGCGTCTCGTAGTCGTAGGTCCAGGGCTGGTAGTAGTCGTCCAGTGAGGGCAGCACGGGGTTGGAGAAGATGGTGACCAGCTTCTTGAACCGGCCGCCGGCCTTCAGGGTGAGCCGGCCGCGCTTGTTCAGCTCCCAGCCGCCGCGCCAGGTGTCCTGGTCCTCGTAGCGCCGGGGGTAGCCCTGGCCGGGGCGGGTCTCGACGTTGTTGAACCAGACGTACTCGACGCCGGAGCGGTTGGTCCATGCCTGTTTGCAGGTGACCGAGCAGGTGTGGCAGCCGATGCACTTGTCGAGGTTCATCACCATCGCCATCTGGGCCATCACGCGTCCGATGGCGGCTTCGCCGCGGGGCATGTCAGTACTCCACCTCCTGGTTCGCGCGCCGGCGGACGACGGTGACCTCGTCGCGCTGGTTGCCGGTCGGGCCGAGGTAGTTGAACGCGTACGACAGCTGCGCGTAGCCGCCGATCAGATGGCTGGGTTTGACCAGCAGCCGGGTCAGGGAGTTGTGGATGCCGCCGCGTCGGCCCGTCGTCTCGGTGCGCGGCACGTCGATCAGCCGGTCCTGCGCGTGGTGCATGTAGACGGTGCCCTCGGGCATGCGGTGCGAGACGATCGCGCGGGCCGCGACGACGCCGTTGCGGTTCACCGCCTCGATCCAGTCGTTGTCCCGCACGCCGATCTTCGCCGCGTCGGCGGTCGACATCCAGATCGTCGGGCCGCCCCGGGACAGCGACAGCATGAACAGGTTGTCCTGGTACTCGGAGTGGATGGACCACTTGTTGTGCGGGGTGAGGTAGCGCACGGTCACGCCGAGTTCGCCGGTCTCCCCGAGCCGCGGCTCGCCGAACAGCGCGTGCATGTTCAACGGGGGCCGGTAGACGGGCAGTTGCTCGCCGAGTGCGGCCATCCAGTCGTGGTCGAGGTAGAAGTGCTGGCGGCCGGTGAGGGTGTGCCAGGGCTTGCCGCGCTCGACGTTGACGGTGAAGGGCGAGTAGCGGCGCCCGCCGGTCTCCGCACCGGACCACTCGGGGCTGGTGATCACCGGGACGGGAGCCGCCTGGGTGTCGGCGAAGGTGACCTGCTTGCCCTCGTGCTCGGCGGCCAGGTCGGCGAGGTGGGCTCCGGTGCGGTGTTCCAGGGTGTGGAAGCCCTGGGTGGCCAGATGGCCGTTGGTGGTGCCGGACAGCGCGAGGATCGCCTCGCACGCGTGCACGTCCCGGGCGAGGGAGGGCCTGCCGTCCGCCGCTCCCCCGCGCACGGTGCCGTTCTTGTGCCGCAGGTAGTCCAGTTCGCGGCCGACGGTGAAGGTGACGCCCTTCGTGGTGGCGCCCAGCGAGTCCAACAGCGGGCCGAGCGCGGTCATCTTCTCGGCGACGGCGCCGTAGTCCCGTTCGACGGTGACGAGCTTGGGCATGGTGCGGCCGGGCACCGGTTCGCACTCGCCGGCCCTCCAGTCCCGTACCCGCCCGTGCGGGGTGGCGAGTTCGTCCGGGGTGTCGTGCAGCAGCGGAGCGGCGACCACGTCCTTGCGGACGCCGAGGTGGGTGGCGGCCAGCCGGCTGAACTCACGGGCGAGGGTGTCGAAGGCGTCGAAGTCGGTGCGGGTCTGCCAGGGCGGGGCGATCGCCGGGTTGAAGGCGTGCACGAAGGGGTGCATGTCGGTGCTGGACAGGTCGTGCTTCTCGTACCAGGTGGCGGCCGGGAGCACCACGTCGGAGAAGACGGTCGTGCTGGTCATGCGGAAGTCCAGGGTGAGCAGCAGGTCCAGCTTGCCCACGGGCGCCTCCTCGCGCCACACCACGTCCCGGGGGCGGGCCCCGGGCGGGGCCTCGGCGGCGTTCACGGCGGAGTCGGTGCCCAGCAGGTGCCTGAGGAAGTACTCGTTGCCCTTGGCGGAGGAGCCGAGCAGGTTGGCCCGCCAGATCGTCAGCACCCGCGGGAAGTTCTCGGGCGCGTCCGGGTCCTCGCCGGCGAAGGTGAGCCGCCCCGCCTTCAGTTCCTCGACCACGTGCTCGCCGACCGGGCGTCCGGCCGCCTCGGCCTCGTCGGCGAGGTCCAGCGGGTTGCGGCCGAAGGTCGGGTACGAGGGCATCCAGCCCATGCGGGCGGAGGCGGCGATCACGTCCGCGGTGGCCATACCGGCGAACGGTCCGCCGCTGCCCGCCGCCGCGAGAGTGCCGGCGGAGAAGGGGTCGTAGCGGAACTGGTCGCTGTGCAGGTACCAGTACGCCGTCTGGATCATCTGCCGCGCGGGCCGGTTCCAGTCGGCGGCCGTGGCGAGCACCGTGTAGCCGGTGAGCGGGCGGACCTTCTCCTGGCCGACGTAGTGGGCCCAGCCGCCGCCGTTGACGCCCTGGCAGCCGGTCAGCGCGGTCAGGGTGAGGAAGGCGCGGTAGATGGTGTCGGAGTGGAACCAGTGGTTGGCGCCCGCTCCCATGATGATCATGGAACGGCCGTGTGACTCCTCTGCGTTGGCGGCGAACTCCCGGGCGATCCGGGCCGCCCGCCCGGCGTCCACACCCGTGACCGGGGCCTGCCAGGCGGGTGTGTACGGCTCGGAGGCGTCGTCGTACGAGGCGGGCCAGCGGCCGGGCAGGCCGGGGCGGGCCACCCCGTACTGGGCGAGCAGCAGGTCGTACACCGTGGTCACCGGCCGCCCGGCGATCCGCCGCACGGGGACGCCGCGCCGCAGTACGCCGGCGCCGCCGTCCGGGGCGTCGAAGCGCGGCAGTTCGACGGTCACGGGTGCCTCGCCGCCACCGTCGGCCGACAGCAGCGGGTCGACGCCGCCCAGGTCCAGGTTCCACTTCCCGGCCCCGCTCTCGGCGAACCGGTCGCCGAGGGTGCCGTTCGGGACCACCGGACGGCACCCGGCGTCCAACAGAACGGGGCGGAACTCCGCGTGTTCCGCCGCCCCGTGCTCGCCGCCGAGGTCCGCGGCGGTCAGGAACTTGCCCGGCGCGTACGTCCCGCTCCCCGGCTCGCGCTCGTCGAGGGTGACGAGGAACGGCAGGTCGGTGAAGCGCTTGACGTAGTCCTCGAAGTACGGGGTGCGGCGGTCGACGAAGAACTCTTTGAGCACGACGTGGCCCATGGCCATGGCGAGGGCCCCGTCGGTGCCGGGCTGGGCGGGCAGCCACTCGTCGGCGAACTTCACGTTGTCCGCGTAGTCCGGGGAGACCGCGACGACCTTCTGCCCCCGGTAGCGGGCCTCGGCCATCCAGTGCGCGTCCGGGGTGCGGGTCACCGGCAGGTTGGAGCCCCACATGATCAGATAGCCGGCGTCCCACCAGTCCCCGGACTCGGGTACGTCCGTCTGGTCGCCGAAGACCTGGGGGGAGGCCACCGGCAGGTCGGCGTACCAGTCGTAGAAGGAGAGCATCACGCCGCCGAGCAGCGAGTAGAACCGGGCGCCGGCCGCGTGCGAGACCATCGACATCGCCGGGATCGGCGAGAAGCCGGCCAGCCGGTCGGGGCCGTACTCCTTGATGGTGTGCACATGCGCGGCGGCGACCATCTCCACCGCCTCGTCCCAGCTCGCCCGCACCAGGCCGCCCTTGCCGCGCGCGGACTTGTAGCGCCGGGCCCGCTCGGGGTCGGAGACGACGTCGGCCCAGGCCGCGACGGGGTCGCCGAGCCGGGCCCTGGCCTCCCGGTACATGTGCAGCAGCACGCCGCGGACGTACGGGTAACGCACCCGGGTGGGCGAGTAGGTGTACCAGGAGAAGGCGGCCCCGCGGGGGCAGCCGCGGGGCTCGTACTCGGGGCGGTCGGGGCCGACCGAGGGGTAGTCGGTCTCCTGGGCCTCCCAGGTGATGATGCCGTCCTTGACGTACACCTTCCAGGAGCAGGAGCCGGTGCAGTTCACGCCGTGGGTGGAGCGGACCACCTTGTCGTGCGACCAGCGGTCCCGGTAGAAGTCGTCCGCCCGGCGGCCGCCCTTCCTGTACACGGTGCGCAGGTCCGCGGAGACCTCCGCTCGGGTGAAGTACCGGCGGGACCGCACCAGCGCGTCCGTCAGTTCACTGTCCAGTCCCGGCCGTGGTGCTCCGCGCGCCGGTGTCGACGCCGGGTCGGTCTCCGTGGCCACCGCGCCGCTCCCTCCCGGGCCGCGCCCGTGGTCGCTCGCTCGTCCTGCCGGTCACCAGGATTTCACCGCGCGTGCGACGCTGCCGCCCGATGCGGCGGCCGGCGGCGGGGGCATGGGGCCGAGGGAATGGCGGCGAGTGGTACGGCTGCGGGCGGATGAGACGTCCGCGTTGGGGGCGGCGGCCAAGCGGTGATCCGGTTCGGCCAGGCGGGTGACGTGGCCACGCTGGGCCGGACGAGCGGACGAGGACGAGCCGCGGGCTGCGGGCTGCGGGCTGCGGGCTGCGGGCTGCGGGCTGCGGGACGAGCCATATGACGCTGGGCTGCGTGGCCGGGAGGCCCGGATGGCGGGGTCGCCGGGGCCGCCTCGGGAGGCGGGGGCGCGGGGTCCGAGCGCCGGTCAGTCGCCGGCAGGTCAGGAGGTCTCGCCGCGCAGCCGGTCGCGGGCCTGGGTGGCGATGACCGCGGCCTGGATGCGCCGCTCGACGCCGAGCTTGGCCAGCAGCCGGGAGATGTGGTTCTTCACCGTCTTCTCCGCCAGGTACAGCCGCTGGCCGATCTGGCGGTTGGTCAGGCCCTCACCGATCAGGTCCAGGATCTCCCGCTCCCGGTCGGTGAGACCGGGCAGCACATCCGGCTCCTCCTCCTGCTGCTGACCGCCCCGCAGCCGGGCCATCAGCTTCGTCGTGGCGCTGGGGTCGAGCAGCGACTGACCGCGCGCCACCGTGCGCACCGCCGCGACCAGGTCGGAGCCCTGGATCTGCTTGAGCACGTACCCGGACGCGCCGGCCATGATCGAGTCCAGCAGCGCCTCCTCGTCGTCGAACGAGGTCAGCATCAGACAGGCCAGCTCCGGGAGCCGGGAGCGCAGCTCACGG
Organism: Streptomyces sp. NPDC006393; assembly: GCF_040628575.1. NCBI lineage: Bacteria > Bacillati > Actinomycetota > Actinomycetes > Kitasatosporales > Streptomycetaceae > Streptomyces > Streptomyces sp. NPDC006393. The sequence continues at coordinate 45,252 of NZ_JBEXZD010000039.1, read as the reverse complement.
CAGACCGTCACACCGTCCCCGTCGGGCAGCCGGACGTCCAGCACCGCGACGTCCGGACGCAGCGCCGGCACACGCACCAGCGCCTGCTCGACGGTGGCGGCCTCGCCGACCACCTCGATGTCCGGTTCGTCGTTCAGCAGGTCGTGCACCCCGCGCCGTACCACCTCGTGATCGTCGAGGAGAAAGACCCGGACCGGGGTGTCGGGGCCGGCCTGCTCGCGGTCCACCATGTGTCGGTCACTCCTTGCCATGGGATCGCATTGCACAACACACCTGTCCGCACACCTTCCCCGAAGCGGGAACCGAAGGACAGGGCCGATCGGCCCTATTCGTGAGCAGGCCGCATGGTCCCGGCGGCGTTCTCCGGGTGGCCCGGCCGGAGGGGCGCGCCTACGTTCGTCCCATGGGCACCGAGGCCGAACGCCGGGCGAAGGCGACCGAGAGATGCGGGTGAGGCCCCCTGACGTCGCGCACGGCGGCACCGCCCCGATGGTGACGACCCATGTGAGCAACGGCTTCGAGGTGCCGGCACCGCCTGCCTGGATGCGGTGGCTGCCCGTCGCGTACATCATCCTCGTCGTCGTCCTCGGCTTCCTGCTGCCCTCGCAGTGGGCGACCAGCTTCCTGCTGATCGCCCTGCCCACCCTCGCCGCCTACACGCTGGGCCCCGGCCCGGTCGCGGCGATCACGGTCGTCGCCATCGTGCTGGAGGGCGTCATCGCCGGCACCGGCCACCACCAGTGGGAGGACCACCACGTCGCCGCCTACATCGCCACGGCGCTCGTCGGCATCCTCGGCGCCGCGCTGGCCGCCCACCGCCGGCGCCAGGAGCGGTCGCTGGTACACACCAACTCGGTGGCCGAGGCGTTGATGCGTACCCTGCTGCGGCCGGTGCCGCACCGGATCGGGCACCTTCTCGCGGCCGCCCTCTACCGGCCGGGCGAGGTCGGCACCATGGTCGGCGGCGATCTCTACGACATCCGCGTGACCAGGACGGGCGAGCGCGCCGTCATCGGCGACGTCCGAGGCAAGGGACTCACGGCCGTCCGCACGGTCGCCGACCTCCTCGGCAGCTTCCGCGAGGCCGCCTACGACCTCGGTGACCTCCTCTCGGTCGCCGCCCGCATGGAGCGCCGCCTGGTCCATGAGGCCGAGGAGATCCAGGACGACGAGCTGTTCGTGACCGCCGCCCTGGTCGAGTACGACGCCGACGCCGACCGTCTGACGATCGTCAACCACGGGCATGTCGAGCCGGTCCTGTTCTCCGGCGGCGAGGTCAGGACCCTCAGCGGACCGCCCGCCCTCCCCCTCGGCCTGAGTGCTCTCGGCGACCAGCGCCCCACCGCCATCACCCACCGCTTCGCCCCCGGCGACGTCCTCCTGCTGTGCACCGACGGACTGGTCGAGGCCCGCGACGCCACCGGCTCCTTCTACCCTCTGCTCGACCGGCTGCGGCAGCGCTTCGCCGGCCGGCCCGCGCCGGGCCCCGCCGACGTCGTCGACTTCCTCAACAGCGACCTGCCCCGCCACACCCGCCACTTTCATGACGATGTCGCCGTCCTCGCCATCGCCCCGCACACCGGCCCTCCACCTTGATCACCGGGTCGTTCCGGGTCCTGTCAGTGGGCGAGGCGGGCGGCGAGCAGGGCGACGTCGTCGGGGAACGTCCCGCCGCCCTGGGCGAGCAGGGCGTCGCACAGGTCGGCGAGGGGCCGTGTGGCGTAGCTGGCCGCGAGGTGGGTGGCCTGGTTCATGCCGACCTCGAGGGAGTGGTCGCGTTGTTCGACCAGTCCGTCGGTGTGCAGGAGCAGTGTCGAGCCGGGCGGGAGTGTCAGTTCGTGGTCGGGGCGCTTGAGTCCGGGGTCGACGCCGAGGGGGTGGCCGACGGTGTCGGTGTGGAGGTAGTGGGCCTGGTGTCCGGCGGTGGCCAGGAGGGGTGGCAGATGGCCCGCGCTGGCCCAGCGCAGCGGGCGGCTGCCGTCGGCGGCGGGTGCCTCCAGGCGGGCGACGAGAACGGTGGCCATGGGTCCGCCGTACAGGTCGTGGAGGATCTCGTCGAGACGGTGGAGGACCCTGCTGGGGGGTTCCTGTTCCTCGTAGGCGATCACGCGCAGGGCGTTGCTGATCTGGCTCATGACGGTGGCGGCCTCCAGGCCGTGGCCCATGACGTCGCCGACCATGAGGCAGGGAACCCGGTCGGGGAGGTGGATGAGGTCGTACCAGTCCCCGCCGATCCTGGGAGCCTGGGTGGAGGGCTGATAGCGCGCCTGCAGCTCCAGGTCGGGGAGGCCGGGCAGGTCGGGCAGGAGGCGCCGCTGGAACTCCTCGGTGGCCTGTCGCAGACGCTCGTAGAGACGTGCGTTCTCGATGGCCACGCCGGCCGCACTGGCCAGGGCGGTGACGATCTCCTCGTCGTCGTCGGTGAAGGCGCCGCCGTGCTTGTCGGCGAGGTAGAGGTTGCCGTAGATGGTGCGGCGCACCGAGATGGGCGCGCCGAGCAGGGTGGTCATGACGGGGTGGCCCTCGGGGAAGCCCGAGGCGCGGGGGTGCGCCGGCAGGTTGTCGACCCGCAGCGGGCGGGGGTCGCGGACGAGCTCACCCAGGAGTCCGGTGCCGTGCGGCAACTCGGCACCGTTCTCCTTGCGGAACTGGTCGGCGCCGAACCCGGAGGTGATCAGTTCGGAGAACCTGCCGTCCTCGCCGAGGACGCCGATGGCGGCGTAGCGTGCGTCGATCAGCCCCCTGGCGGACTCGGTGATGGTGTGCAGGACCACGTCCAGCTCCAGGGCGCTGCTGATGGTCACCACGGCGTCCAGCAGAGAGCGCATACGGCCGTGCGCGTGGGCCAGCCGCTGCAGGCCGGCCTGGAGGCGGTCCAGGTCGTCACCGCCCAGGAGCGGTGGCAGCTGGGTCTGGTGCGCGCCGCGGCTCCGTGAAGGTGTCTCCACGCCACTCGCACCTCCTCACCTGCCGCGGCCTGGTCTTTCGGGGCGGGTACCCGGCCCCCGCCGTTCCAGGCCGCGCCGCCGCGGCGCACGCCGCCCCGCTACTTGATGCCGGTCGTGGCGACTCCCTGCACGATCTGCCGCTGGAAGACCAGGAACACGGCGATCAGCGGGAGGAAGCCCAGGACCGAGGAGGCCATCACCTCGGCGTACTGGATGTTGCTGTTGCTGACCAGGGAGGCGAGGCCCACCGGGATGGTCTGGGACTTGGTCTGGTTGAGGACGAGCAGCGGCCAGAGGAAGGAGTTCCAGGTGGTGATGAAGGTCAGGATGGCGACCGTGGACAGCGCCGGACGGCACAGCGGCATGCAGACCCTCGCGTAGATCCGCCACCAGCTCGCCCCGTCGATGCGGGCGGCCTCGATCAGGGCGAGGGGGATGCCGCGGAAGAAGGCCTGGAAGACGAACACCGAGACCGGCGCGGCGATCGAGGGCAGGATCAGCGCCCAGAAGGTGCCGAGCAGGTGGAACGCCCGGTACTCGATGAACTGCGGCAGCACGAGCGCCTCGCTCGGCAGCATCAGCCCCGCGGCAACCAGGGCCAGCACCGCGGCCCGGCCGCGGTAGCGCAGGAACGCCAGCGCGAAGCCGGCCATCGAGCAGAAGGCCACCGTGAAGATCACGGCGAGTGCCGAGATGACCAGGCTGTTGAGGTACCAGGTGCCGATCGGGTGGGTTTCCCACGCGGAGGAGTAGGCGTGGAGGGACCAGCCGCCGGCGAACAGCGACGTCGGGTTCTGGGTGATCGATCCGTCCGAGCGCAGGGAGGTGGCGATCGCCCAGGCGAAGGGCACCAGCCAGATCAGGGCGAACAGGGTCAGGCACACGGCGCAGAGCCGGTTGAAGAGCGCCGCGCCGTCGGTCGCCGCGGCGCTCTTCGTCGTGGCGGGGCGCGGCTGGGTGATGGTGGTCATGAATCCTCCGCTCAGGCCGCGGTGCTGCTCGCGCGGCGGCGGCGCAGCCCGTACCAGGCCGCCGAGATCGCGACGATGACGACGAAATAGACCATGGTGGCGGCGGCGCCGTAGCCGCCCCGGTACGCGGTGAAGCCGGTGTCGTAGATGTACTCGATGACCGGGCGGGTGGACTGGTCGGGCCCTCCGGCGAGGAGCAGGTAGATCTGGTCGAACACCTTCAGCGAGGCGAGGATCTGGAGGATCAGCACCAGGCTGGTGGTCCGGCCGAGCAGCGGCACCGTGATGTGGCGGATCTGCTGCCAGGGGCCCGCGCCGTCGATGGCCGCCGCCTCGTAGACGTCCGGCGGGACGTCCTGGATCGCGGCCGTGTAGAGCACGAAGTTGAAGCCGAAGGTCCACCACAGGGTCATCAGCGTCACGGCGGTCCAGCCGCCCGAGGTGCTGCCGATGAAGTCGGGCACCGGCAGTCCGACGGCGCCGAAGACCTTCGGGAGGAGTCCGATCTGCGGGGTGTACATCCACAGGAAGATCAGCGCGACGACGGACGACGGCACGACGTACGGCGCGAAGAACGCCAGGCGGTACAGGACCCGGCCGCGCCGGACGCGGGAGGCGAGGATGGCACCGGCCAGCGCGAGGACGACCAGCGGCGGTGTGGTCAGCAGAGTGAAGAGCACCGAGTGCCACATGGCGTCCCAGAACTGCGGGTCGGTGACCACCTCGGAGTAGTTGGACAGGCCGACCCAGTCGCCCAGACCGCTCTTGACGGTGGTGGTGTTGAAGAAGCTCAGCACCACGCCCACGAGCAGCGGGCCGATCAGGAACAGCAGGTAGATCACGAGGAACGGAGCGGTGAGCAGCGCTCCGGCCCGGCGTTCGGAGCGGGAGGGCCGGTCGGCGGGCAGGGCCGCTGCGGGCGCCGTGGGTGCCGGTCGCGTCGGGACGGCGGTCGTCATGGTGACTGAAGCCTCCTACTTCATCGTGACCGGCGGTCGTGCCGTGGTGAATCGCTTCAGGTCGGAACGCAGGCTCGCCACCGCGGCCTTGGGGCCGAGCCGCCCGGCGATGGCCTCGATGACCGTCCCGCCCACGACGCTCTGGAAGTCCGAACCCGCACCGGTGTACCAGGCCTCGGGGTCGTACCGGGCGTCGAAGGCGGCCTGTACGTAGTTGCGCTGCGGCGACTGGTCGAGGAACGCCTTGCTGCGCTGGGTCGGCAGCCAGGCGGGGATGTGCCCGCCCTCGGCCCATACGGCGCTGTTGTCGAGCAGACTCCTGATGAACCGCGCCGCGTCGCGGGTCCGGGTCGCGGAGCGCCTGCCGTTGCGGGGCAGGACGAGGGCGTGCGAGTCGGCGTAGGCCACCGGTTTGGGCCCGAGCAGCGCGGGGAACGGCACGACGTCGAAGCGGAGGCCTTTGACCTGCCGGTATGCCGGGATCTGCCACTCGCCGTCGAAGAGGAAGCCGGCCTTACCCGTGCTGAACAGGGCGTTCGCGCCGGAACCGTTGAGTTCTCCCGGCATCAGGCCGTCGGCGGTGAGGCTCTGCATGAAGGCGACCGTCTCCTGCACCGCCTCCGTGTCGAGGTCGATCCTGGTGCCGGAGTCCGTGACGACCGGACCGGCCAGGCCAGAGTAGATCATGCTGAAGTAGCGCCAAGCCGTGGACGGGTCGGCGATGACCGACATCACCGCTCCGTACTGGGCGCCGCCCGCCGTCTTCATCGCCTTCACGGCGGCGAGGAAGTCGTCCTTGCCCTTGAGCGGGGTGAGGCCGTCGCCGGCGGCGTTGAGGAGGCCGGCCCTGCGGGCCAGTTCGACGTTGTAGTAGAGGACGAAGGGGTGCGTGTCCAGGGGCACCGCGTACACCGTTCCGTCCACGGTGGCCTTGCGCCAGGCCGCGGGCGTGAACTTGTCCTCGGTGATGCCCAGTTCGCCCAGTCCGGCCTTCTCGATCGGGTCCAGCAGCTCGGAGGCGGCCAGCAGCGGGAGCCGTGACAGGTGGACGATGCCGACGTCCGGGGGCGTGCCGCTCGCGGTGGCCAGTGCCAGTTTCGTGTAGTAGGGGTTGCCCCAGGCGAGGACGGTCGCTTCGACGGAGGTCCCCGGGTGGGTCTTCCTGAACCTGTCCTCCATGAGCACCATGTTGGCGCCGTCACCGCCGGTGAACAGGTTCCAGAAGATGATGTCCGCGGTGTTCGGCTGAGAGCCGGTCAGGCCGGACGCGAGCGGGGAGGAGCATGCCGCGCGCGCTCCGGTCAGGGCGAGTCCACCGCCGAGGGCCAGGAGCCGTCGGCGCGCCATCGCTCCACTCATAGGGGTGTGCACCTCGTTGATTCGATGTGGCCTCGATGGCGCAGACCCTGGCACACGATTTACAACGATGCAATACACCGGTGGAAAGTAGTCACATCCGAGGTCACATCCGAGGTCCGTGTCTTTCCCGGCTTCACATGATCTGCCGCGCCGACGGCACCGTTCCGCTCCTCGATCCGTCCTTGCATCGATGTAAACGATCACTCATGATGGCAGCACTTCGACCGTGCAGACGCCGTGGCCGGGGACGTAGGGAACGGCAGAGGGAGGATCCGTGAGGGTGAGCGAGCAGGACGGGACGTATCCGAGGCCGATCCTGCGACGGGAGCGGTGGCACAGCCTGGACGGCGTCTGGGAGTTCGGGTACGACGACGCCGACGAGGGCGAGCGCGCCGCGTGGTTCGCCGAGGAGGTGCCGGGCGCGTTCGACCGGGAGATCACCGTCCCCTACCCGCCCGAGGCTCCCGCCTCCGGCATCGGCGAGACCGCGCCGCACGCGGTGGTCTGGTACCGCCGCCGCATACCCCACGAACTCCTCGCGGCCGGCGACGGACGGCGGGCGCTGGTGCACTTCGGAGCCGTCGACCACCGGGCGAAGGTGTGGCTGGACGGCCGGCTGGTGGCCGAACACGTGGGCGGTCAGACCCCGTTCACCGCCGATGTGACCCATGCGCTGCGCCCCGGCGCCGACGAGCACCTGCTCGTCGTCCGGGCCGAGGACCGGCCGGCCGACCTCGCTCAGCCGCGCGGCAAGCAGGACTGGCAGGACCGCCCGCACGAGGTCTGGTACGAGCGGACCACCGGCATCTGGCAGACCGTGTGGACCGAGACGGTGGCCGCCCAGCACCTCACCGACCTGGCCTGGATCCCCGACCCGGCGCGCGGCGTGCTGGCCGAACTCACGCTGGCCCAGGTGCCGGCCGCCCCGGTGACCGTGGAGATCGTGCTGAGCCGCGACGGCGAGGTGCTGGCCGAGAGCACCGGCACGACGCGCACCCCGCGCTGCCGGATCGACCTCGTCGTCCCCGCGCTGCGCAACGGGATCGACCGCGAGGAACTGCTGTGGAGCCCCGAGCGGCCGACCCTGCTCGACGCGCGGGTGACCGTGCGCGAGGCGGACACGTCCGTGGTGCTCGACACGGTGCACAGCTATGTGGGCCTGCGCAGCGCGGGCGTCGGCCGCGGCGCCTTCCTGCTGAACGGCCGCCCCTACTACGTGCGTTCGGTGCTCAACCAGGGCTACCGCCCCGACACCCTGATCGCGAACTCCGGGACCGCCGAGCTGCGCCGCGAGGTCGAGCTGATCAAGGCGATGGGCTTCAACGCCGTCCGCGTCCACCAGAAGGCCGAGGACCCACGCTTCCTGTACTGGGCCGACCGGCTCGGTCTGCTGGTGTGGGGCGAGACCGGGGCCGCGTACGAGTTCGGCACCGAGGCCGTGGAGCTGCTCACCCGTGAGTGGCCGGCCATGGTGCGGCGCGACCGCAGCCACCCGTCCATCGTCACCTGGGTGCCGGTCAACGAGAGCTGGGGCGCCTCGGACATCCCCCGCGACCCCGCGCAGCGGCACTACTCCCTCGCCCTCGCCCATCTCACCCGGGCCCTGGACCCGACCCGGCCGGTGATGTCCAACGAGGGCTGGGAGCACACCGACAGCGACATCCTCGGCGTGCACGACTACTCCTCCGACCCCCGGGTGCTGACCCGGCGTTACGGCGACGCCGCCGCGTTCGACCGGCTGCTCGAGGGCCCCGGTCCGCAGGGACGCGTACTGTCGGTCGGCCCGCGGCAGAGGGAGCGGTACGCCGCCGGTGACGCCCCCCTGATGATCACCGAGTTCGGCGGTCTGTCGGTACGCGCGGACGACGGCGACTTCTCGTACACCCGGACCGGCTCCGAGGCCCAGTACGCGGCACTGCTCGGCGACATCTTCGGCGCGCTGCACGCGAGTGAGGTCGTCGCGGGCTTCTGCTACACGCAGTTCATGGACACCGCCCAGGAGACCAACGGCCTGCTGTACGCGGACGGTTCCCCGAAGCTGCCGCTGGAGACGATCCGCCGTATCGTCACCGGCGCCCAGCCGGGTCCCGACGAGAAGCCGGAGCCCCCGTCCCTCCCGTGATCGCGGATAGGATCCCACCGGAGGGGAAGGAGGTGCGGCGGTGGCGACCAGGCCGAGGATCAAGGACGTCGCGGAGTACGCGGGCGTCTCCCCCAAGACCGTCTCCAACGTGATCAACGACTTCGAACACGTCTCGGAGCACACCCGGGCCGCCGTGCGGGAAGCCATCGAGGCGCTCGGCTACCGGGTCAACCTCGCCGGCCGGCAGCTGCGCCAGGGCCGCACCGGCATGATCACGCTGGCGGTCCCCGAGCTCGACGTCGCCTACTTCTCCGAGCTGGCCAAGCACGTGATGGCCGCGGCGGACCGGCGCGGCCGCACCGTACTGCTGCACCAGACCGGTGGGGTCCGCGAGCGTGAACTGTCCGCCCTGCACGGGTTCGACGCCCAGTTCACCGACGGGATCATCCTCAGCCCGCTGTCGCTGACGCCGCGCGACCTCGCCACACGGGACACCCGGCTGCCCGTCGTCCTCCTCGGGGAGCGCCAGGCACCGGGCGCCGTGGACCATGTGGGCATCGACAACGTCGCCGCCGCCCGTGAGGCGACCGAGCACCTGCTCGCCCGGGGCCGGCGCACCATCGCGGTCGTCGGCGGAGCGGTCCGGGGCCGGCAGGGCACCGACAGGCTGCGCACCAAGGGCTACCAGTCGGCCCTGCGGGCGGCCCATGTCCCGTTCACACCGGATCTGGTCGTACCGGTCGAGCACTACCACTGGCAGGACGGCGCCCGGGCGGCGACCGCCCTGCTCGAGGGGCAGCCACGCCCGGACGCCCTGCTGTGCCTGAACGACCACCTCGCCCTGGGCGCGCTGCGTGCCCTGCACGAGGCCGGCCTGCGCGCCCCCGACGACCTCGACGTGGTCGGGTTCGACGACATCGAGGCCTCACGTTTCAGCGTGCCGAGCCTCACCACGATCGCTCCCGACAAGGAGGCCATCGCGGACATCGCGGTGTCCCTGCTGATCGACCGGATCGACGGGCCGGGCGCGGAGGACGCCATCGACCGCCTCGTCGGCCACCGGCTGGCCGTGCGGGAGAGCACCGGCGAGCGCCGCTGACCGGCGCGCCGCGTGCCCGCCGGCGATTGCTCGCGCTCGGGAGGGAGGGCTCGCTCGGGAGCAGCGCCGGGTCGGGAACAACGCTCGCCAGGGAGCAGCGGATCGCTCAGGAGCAGAGGTTCACGTGCCGGACGGCCAGGACGTGCCCCGCCGCGTCGACGAGGCGGCTGCGGGAGAGCTGTCCACCGTCCACCGCCTTGGTGATCGCCGTGGCGATCGCGGACGTCTGGGAGCTGACGTCGCCCTTCAGGTCGAACATGACCATGTCGGCGCCGGAGCGCAGGGCCTGGACGGCGGCGGCGGGAACGCTGAAGCCGGCGGCGGAGATCGCCTTGGCGCTGAGCGAGTCGGTGACCACCAGCCCCTTGAAGCCCAGCTTGCCGCGCAGCTCGCCGATGACGCTGGGTGACAGGCTCGCCGGGTTGGTGCCCAGGCCCGGCACGATGTTGTTGGCGACCATGATGGCCGGGGCACCGGCCTTGATGGCCGCTGTGAACGGCGGCACGGCCACCTTTTGCAGGGTCGACCAGGGCAGGGTGCGGGCGGGGCCGAAGTCGGAGTTGTAGGTGGAGCCGCCGATGCCCGGGAAGTGCTTGACGACGGGTATCACGCCACCGGCGCGCATCCCGTTCATGTACGCGACACCGGCCTTGGAGACCACCGAGGTGTTGCCGCTGAAGGACCGCCATCCGTCGGGGTTGGTCTTGCTGGGGGCCACGTTCCTGCCGTCGACGTCGACCACCGGCGCCAGGTTCATGTTCACCTGGGCGGCCGCCATCTTGGTGGCGACCTTCGTGACGTTCTGCTGGATCTGGGCCGGGGTCCAGTGCGCGCCCATGTACGCGGCCCACGGCAGGGATCCGACGAGGTTGGCCATGCGCTGGATGCCTCCGCCCTCCTCGTCGGTCATCACCAGCAGGCCGAGGTGGCCGGGCACGTGGGACTTCAGGGTGTTCAGCCGGGCGCCGAGGTCGGAGGGCGCCTTGCTGCCGAAGAGCAGCACTCCGCCCGCGCCGGCGCTCACCTCGGAGGTGGCGTCGGCCACCGAGGTCTCCGACACCGGGACGGCGACCGTCAGCATGGCCAGCCGGCGGTTCGACCACCCGGCCAGCTTCGAGCTGTTGGTGCACGCCTTGGCGGTCGCGGTGGCCGTGAGGTCCGGGGCGAGCGAGGGATGCGAGGGCTTGGCGGGACCGGAGGCCGAGGACGCGGCGGGCGGGGGGAGGGACACGCCGGGACCATTGGAGTGCGGAGTCGCCTTCGGGGTGCCGGTGCCCGCGCCGCAGCCGGCCAGGACCACCGCCGCCACGGCGGCGGCGCCCCTCGCTCTGCGGGCGCCGGCGGCCCGGCCGCGCAACCGCCGGGGTGCTGTCGAACTGCTCCGTGCTGCTGTCGCGCTGCCCCGTGGTGCTGTCGCGCTGCTCCGGAGTGCTGTCGCGCTTCTGCTGTCCCGGTACGACGAGAGATTCATCGCCCGATCTCCTTTCGGAACACGCGACGGCACCCGCCGCGCTGAGGGCCGTATGAGCATGAGGTGGGCCTCGCGAAGCGTGAGATGCGCTCCGGTCCGTTTTTGTTCGCTCGTCCGCGGGCGACGTCACACCAGCATCTCTCGTTTCGGAGTCGGCCGAAAGGCGGGCCTGGAAGACCGGCCTCGGGCGCCCACCGGCCTCCGTCAGGGCGGCCCGCGAACAGCCGAACGTGACGTACCGGTCCGAAGAGCCCCCTCGCCCGGTGGGGCCGACGGGCCCGGCGCCCGGGTCGAGACGGCGCGGCGCGTGTGGGCGGTGACGTCCCCGACGATGCGTCGGGCCCGCGAGCGGGCCCGACGGATGCCGGAACGGGCCGAGCCGGGTGCCCGTGCACTCGACGCGGGTGATCACCGTGTCGCCGTCGGCCCGCTGCTCCTGGACCGGATCTGTCTTGGTCTTGGCCGTGCCGCGGCCGGACGCGGGCACATGGTGGACGGTGGCGGTCACTTGGTGGACGCCGGCCGTCACTTGGTGGACGCTGGCCATCACTTGGCGGGGCGGGGCAGGGCGAGGCTGACCGCGGCGGCGACCAGCACGAGTACCAGCCCGATGCCGCCGACCCACTCGAAGGCGGAGGCGTACGAGCCGACGCCGTGCGGGGTGCCGAGGGCCCCGAAGAAGACCGAGCCGATCGCGGCGACGCCCGCGGCGCTCGCGAACTGCTGGGCCGTGGTGAGCACCCCGGCCGCCGCGCCGGCCTGCTGCGGGCGCACCCCGGCGAGCACCGAACCGACCAGGGCGGGCACGGCCAGGCCGTTGCCGAGGCCGATCAGCACCATCGGGCCGATCAGCCGGGCCGCGCTGGTGTGGTCGCCGGAGGCGGGCAGCACGACCAGCAGGACGACGAACCCGATCGCGGCGATCGAACCACCGGTGGTGATCATGCGGCTGCCGTAGCGGGCGGTGACCCGCTGGGAGGCCATGGACGCGCCGGAGAAGGCCAGGCCCAGCGGGGTGAAGGTGAACCCGGCCTCCAGCGGCGTCAGTCCGAGCCCCGACTGGAGCACGAGGGTCAGGGTGAACATGAAGCTGAAGAACCCGGCGAAGGTCGCGATGCTGACCACCAGGCCGCGGCTGAAGGCCCGGTCGGCGAAGAGCGACAGGTTCAGCAGGGGCTGTCCACCGCGGCGGGCCAGTCCGCGCTCCCACAGCAGGGTCAGCGCCATCGCCGGCACCGAGGCGACCAGGCTGATCCACGTCCACACCGGCCAGCCCTCGGTCCGGCCGAGGACGAGCGGCACGAGGGCCAGCGCCAGGCTGACGGGGACACCGACGGCACCGATCGGGTCGAGCGCCGGCCGCGCGGTGGGCTTGCGGCGCGGCAGCAGCCGGGCCGCGAAGCCCAGCATGACCAGGCCGACCGGCAGGTTGACCAGGAAGATCACCCGCCAGCCGAGGCCCGCCACGTCCGCCTCGAGGAGCGCCCCGCCGAGCACCTGTCCGGCGACCGCGCCGACGCCGACCGTGACGCCGAACCAGGACAGCGCCCGTGCCCGCTCGGCGGGCGGGAAGGTCGCCGTGATCAGCGCCAGCACCTGGGGCACCATGGCGGCGCCGGTCAGGCCCTGGACCAGCCGGGCGGCGACCAACTGGCCCGGCGTCTGGGCGATGCCGCACAGCAGCGAGGCGACGGTGAAGGCGATCGTGCCGGTGAGGAAGACCGCGCGGGCGCCGTACAGGTCGCCGAGCCGGCCGCCGGTGACCAGACCGCTGGCGTAGGTGAACGCGTAGCCGGCGACGATGAGTTCGAGCGCGGCCTGCCCGGCGTGCAGACCGTGCTCCAGTGACGGGGCGGCGACGTTGACCACGTAGAGGTCGAATTGCGCCATGAACATGGCCGCCAGGATCACCGGCAGCATCAGCCAGCGCTTGGCGTACGGGCCCGAGTCGGCCTCGGGGACCGGGGCGGGCGCCGCCGGGGCCTCCGAGGCCGCGGCGGCGTCCTTCTGGGTGAGAGACATGGCAGTGGGGTTCCTTCTGGAGTGGTGGTTCGTGGTGGGGCCTCAGACGGCCTTGGTCCATCACGGCGATCTCCTCGATCACCTTGCGCATGTCGTACGGGCGGTCGCCGTCGGCCGGGCCCAGGTCGAGAAGCGCCTCACAGGGCGGGTCGGCCGGGTCGCTGCATCTGGGCGCGGACCGCGTCGAGTTCGGCCGCCCTGCCGCGCAGGTGCGTGGTGCTGCGGCGGTGCGGCCGGAGGTAAGCGGGGCTGAGTAGCCGTCATGGGGATGTCTCCATCGCGGAGTTCGACGCGACCGGAACCGGTCGACCCGACGGATCAAACATACACTCGGGTTCATTGAACAGCTAGAGACTAAAAATAGATCCAGATACAAAAAGATCGACCGGACCCACCCTCGAGGCGGTCTTCGCCGAGATCGTCGGGAACGGCCTGCCACTCCAGCCCGCGATCAGTGGACAGGTCGACATGCTGCGCACCGCCCGCCGAGCGGCACGTGTGGCGGCGCGGCGGGTGCGCCGTCGCCCGGCTGCGCCCGGTCGGCGGCCCCACGGCCGCGGACGCTCGGCACGTCAGGCAGCACCCCTGCCCCTCGAATGCGACTGCACGACATACTTGAACTGTGGTACATCAATTTGGAGGGGGAGGGATCTGATCACCAACCAGCAGAACGGAGTCACTGTGAGCGCGACGGGAGCAGTGGACCAGGCGCCGGCCCCACTGGGCCGACGGGAACGCAACAAGATCAGGACGAAGGAGCGGCTGTACGAGGCGGCCCTCACCCTGTTCACGGAGCAGGGCTACGACGAAACCTCCATCGACGAGATCGCGGAACGGGCGGACGTCGCGCGCGGCACCTTCTTCAACTACTTCCAGCACAAGGAAGACCTGCTTCGCACCTGGGGGGAGAAGCGACGCGGCGCCCTCACGACGGCCCTGGCCTCGGACGGCCTCGGCGGCGGCTCAGCCGCCGAACAGCTGCGCCACTGCATGACGGTGCTCGGCCGGATGAGCGAGGAGCACCAGAAGGAGACCGGCGCCCTGCTCATGGCCTGGGTCCGAGCGGGACACCCCCTGGTCGAGGAGCCCTACCTCGCCGACCTGTTCGCCCAGATCGCGGCCACGGGCATGCAGCGCGGCGAGTTCCGCGAGCGGGTCGCCCCCGAGCACGTCGGCAACGCCCTTCGTGATCTTTACCTCGGCGCCCTCTACCGCTGGTGCGGTCGCCCCGAAGGCTCGACCGGCACGCTGACGAAGGAACTGCTCGCCGCCCTCGACCTGATGCTGCACGGCCTCGTCTCCCCGGCCACCCCCGAGGAGACCACCCGCTGACCCACCGAACCCGGATACCGGAGGGCGGCTCTCCGCCACCGGATCGCGGGCAGCGCCTGAGCGGCGACCGACCGACCGTCCACGGGCAGTGGCTATGGTCTTACCCGGCCGGCCCGTGACTCCAGATAACGTTGTTCGGCAAGGCTGGCGGTGGCCTTCGCGGCGCGCCGGTAGTGCTCGTAGGCACCGGCCGTGTCGCCGATCTGCTCCAGCAGATGTGCCCGTACGGACAGCAGCCGGTGATGCCCGGCCATCCTCGCGTCGCTGTCCAGGGCGGACAGCAGGGCCAGCCCGGCCGTCGGGCCCTCGGTCTCGGCGAGCGCGATGGCCCGGTTGAGCGTGACCACGGGGTTGGGTGCGATTCGTTCGAGAATCAGGTAAAGGGCATGCACCTGGGGCCAGTTGGTCTCCTCGGCGGTGGCGGCGTCGGCGTGGGTGGCGGCTATGGCGGCCTGCAGTTGGTAAGGCCCCAGTGCCGGGCCGGCCAGCGACGCCTTGACCAGCTCGGTGCCCTCCTCGATCAGCTCGCGGTCCCACTTCGTACGATCCTGTTCGTCCAGCGGGATCAGGTCGCCGGCCGCCGTCGTACGTGCCTGCCGCCGGGCGTGGGTCAGCAGCATCAGCGCGAGCAGCCCGGTGACCTCGCCGTCCTCGGGCAGCTGCGCGTGCACCATCCGGGCCAACCGGATCGCCTCCTGCGCCAGGTCGGCGCGGTGCAGCTCGCTGCCCGAGGAGGCGGTGTAGCCCTCGTTGAAGATCAGGTACAGCACGTGCAGGACGACCCGTAGCCGCTCCTCCAGCTTCGGGCCCTCCGGCAGGGTGAACGTGCTGCCGGCGGCCTTGATGCGCTGCTTGGCCCGGCTGATCCTGGCCGCCATCGTGGCCTCCGGCACCAGGAACGCGCGGGCGATCTCAGCCGTGGTGAGGCCGCCGATCGCCCGCAGCGTCAGCGCCGTCTGAGAGGCCGGAGTCAGTGTCGGATGGCAGCACAGGAACAGCAGGACGAGCGTGTCGTCCGTGTCCGGTACGTCCTCGGGCACCACCTCGGCGGCGGCCGCCACCGACTCCCGCTCGCGGCGCGCGTGGTCGCTGCGCATCCGGTCGATGAGCCGTCGGGACGCGACGGTCATCAGCCAGCCGCGCGGATTGTCCGGCACTCCGTCGGCCGGCCACTGCACGGTGGCGGCGAGGACGGCCTCCTGCACGGCGTCCTCACATCCTTCGAACTGGCCGTGCCGGCGTACGAGCGTGCCGAGGACCTGCGGCGTCAGTTCCCGCAGCAGGTCCTCGAAGGCCGGTGCTGTCATGCCTCCAAGTGTCCGTCAGCGAACATCACCTGGCGCACCTCGACCCCCAGACCCTCGATCGCGGCGTCCGGGATCTGCGCCGCCAGCTCGATCGCCCGCTCCTTGTTCTCGCAGTCGATCAGGTAGAAGCCACCCAGATGCTCCTTGGCCTCCAGGAAAGGCCCGTCGGTCACCACCGGCTGGCCGTCGCGCACGGTCACCACGGCTGCCTGGGACGGGTCGACGAGGGCCTGCGTGGTGATGAACTCGCCGGACTGCTTCAGCGCCTCGATGAACTTGCCGTGGCCGTCACCGATCGCCGCCTTCTCCTCGTCGGTCAGCGCGTCCAGCACGGCCGGGTTGATGTGCAGGCTGATCAGGAACTGCATGTCGTACTCCTCGTGGTTCGCGAGCCCCGGCGGGGCCCTTCGCCCGGTGGTCGGAGCCGCCGCCGCCGTCTTGACATCGACCACCGGAGAATCTCGCACGAATCGATGTCAAGGATCGCTCGGCCGCTCCGACCGACAGGCGAAACGTCGAGAGAACAGAGAGTTTCGGATATGCGAGTCAATCGGGCGTGGCTGGGGCTGGTCCTCCTCATGCTGCCGACTTTCCTCGTCGCGTTGGACACGACGGCGCTGCTCCTCGCGCTCCCGCGGCTGAGCGCCGACCTGGGGGCGGACAGCGTCGAGCAACTGTGGATCAGTGACAGTTACGGTTTCGTGGTGGCCGGCATGGTCATCACGATGGGCACGCTCGGCGACCGGATCGGCCGCCGGCGACTGCTGATGATCGGGGCGGCGGCGTTCGCGGTGCTGTCGGTCGTGGCCGCTTTCGCAGTCGACCCGCTGATGCTGATCGTCGCGCGTGCGCTGCTCGGTGTCGCCGGCGCGACTCTGGCGCCGTCGACCCTGGCGTTGATCACCAGCATGTTCCGTGACGAACGCCGGCGAGGGAAGGCGATCGCGATGTGGGCGACCTGCCAGTTCGCCGGCGGCGCGATCGGACCCGTGCTCGCCGGGTTCCTGCTCCAGTACTTCTGGTGGGGCTCGGTGTTTCTGGTCTCGGTGCCGGCGATGGCCTTGCTGCTGATCGCAGGGCCGGTCCTGCTGCCGGAGTTCCGCGGTGACCGGGCCGGACGGCTGGACCCCGCCAGCGTGGTCATGTCACTCGCAGCGGTACTGCTGATGATCTACGGCATCAAGCAGCTGGCAGCCGAGAGCGCGCCGCTCGTGCCGGCCGCCTCCCTCGTCGTAGGCGCAGCCATCGGATTCGTGTTCGTACGGCGGCAGCTGCGGCTGGCCACGCCGCTGCTGGACCTGCGACTGCTGCGCAATCGTCCGTTCACGGCCGTGCTCCTCGCCCTGGTCTTCGCCGGCATCGCCATGGCCGGGACGGGCCTCCAGGTGACCCAGTACCTGCAGAACGTGCTGGGCCACTCCCCGGCCGCGGCGGCGGTGCTGTTCGCGCCCATGGGCCTGGGCGTGGCGGCCGGCACCATGGCCGCACCGGCGCTGGCCAGGCGGATGAAGCAGACGACCGCGATCGCCGGCGGGCTGGTGGTCTCGGCGCTGGGCGGCCTCCTGCTGGTCGGCGTCGACGGTACGCGCGCCCTGCCGCTGGTGATGACCGGCATCGCCGTACTGGCGCTGGGCACCGGGCCGCTGTTCGCGCTGGGCACCGGGCTGATCGTCGGGTCCGTACCACCGGAGCGCGCCGGGTCGGCGGCGTCGATGTCGGAGACCGGCAACTACTTCGGCGGTTCTCTCGGTTTCGCGCTGCTCGGCGTGGCGGCTGCCGTGGTCTACCGCAGCCGGATGGACGGCACGTCCGACTCGCTGGCCGGCGCGGTCGCCGCCAGCCGACACCTTCCCGCCCGCCAGAGCGCCGGCCTGCTGCACACCGCGAGGGAGGCGTTCACCGCCGGCCTGCACCTCACCGGTGTCGTCGCCGCGCTCGTCTTCGCCGGGCTGGCCGTACTGATCATCACGATGCGCCCGGCGATGCGGACCACCCCGGCCGCAGTTCCCGGCTACGAGACGACGCGCTCATAGACGCGTCGACCCGTCACGCAGCGCCTGGGGCAGGCTCCGGTGAGACGGGTGACGGTGTCCTCGACGCCTTCCTCGTCCAGCGTGGAGCAGGACCTCGACCGTCCGGCCGCCCGACACGTCGACGACGGCTTAAGCGGAACATCTTGTCGTGCTCCTCGATGAAGGGGCGCTGTCGACGGCAGTGCCCTGCTCAGAACAGCGACCCCGCCTCGTTGAGGTGGTCGAAGACGGCCTGGCTCGCGGTGGAGACCCGGTGGCGGTCGCCGTAGCTCAGCCAGGCCAGTTCCTCCACCTCGCTGCGGGGCGCGAGCCGACCGGTGTAGTCGCCGGTGAAGCAGGTCATCCGTACCGTCACGCCCGGGTCGCGACCGTCGGCCTGGGCCTCGAACGTGCCCAGCGGTGACACGCTCTCGGCGCGGAGGGAGACGCCGACCTCTTCGGTGACCTCCCGCACCAGCGTCTGCACGTCGCTCTCGCCCGGCTCCCGCTTGCCGCCCGGCAGGTAGTAGAGATCCTTGCCGCGGGACCGCGCGCACAGGACGCGTCCGTCCTCGATGCGGACCCAGGCCACCTTGTCGATCACCACGGCCGTTCCCTCGCTGTCCTTCGCTCCCCCGTGCTGCTCCGGCCCGTGCGGACAGCACCGTCGACGTTACCCATCCGTCCGTCGGCGGACCAGCCGACTCCGTGGCGCCGCTCCTGGTGAGTGGAGCTCTCAGAGGGTGGCGTGTTCTCGTACGGGCTCTTCGTGTCCGGCCATGTGCCGGGTGGTTTCGCCGGACTGACGCTTGGTCGGCGTCGTGACGAACGAGGCTGCGGCGAGACAGGCGACGACGGCGCCGTAGCCCACGGCCGTGTGGAGCAGGCCGAGGTGTGGCACGGTGAAGCCCGCGACGACCGCCGGGACGCTGAAGGCGAGGTAGCTCACCACATAGACGGCGGCGAAGAGTTCGGCGCGCTCGTCGGCGGCGGCGAGCGGCGCGACGCTCGAGAGCGCGCCGAGGAACGCGGCGCCGAAGCCGAAGCCGGCCAGTGCGGTCATCGCGAAGAAGAGCGCGACGCTGTGCAGGCCGAGCGCGGCGAGGGTGCCGAGCACTCCGAGACAGAGCGCGGCGGATCCGAGCCGGTTGGTCCGCCGGGCCGGGTGGCCGCGCAGCAGGACGGAGCCGAGGGTGCCGGTCGCAGTCAAGGTGGTGATGACGAGGCCGCCCACGAGGTGGTTGTGCAGGTGCAGGACGCCGAGCGCCAGCGACGGGGCCAGAGAGAGGTACAGGCCGCCGAGCGCCCAGACGGCGATCAGGCCCGGCAGCGCGCTCAGGAACGCGCGACGGGCCGTACGCGGCACGCGCGCCCGGGGCGACAGCGAAGCGAGAGCGCCCGGGCGGCGCCCGGCGGTCTCCGGTATCAGCGTCAGCGCGGCGGCCGCTGCCACGAACCCGGCGATGAGCAGCGCGAAGACCAGCACCCGCGGCGCCGGGGCGTACTGGACCAGGAGGCCGGAGCCGAAGGCGCCGACGGCGAGGCCGAGCGTGGAGGCCGCACCGTTGACGAGCGCGCCGAACCGTGGGTTGTGCTCCGGTTGCAGATCCACCAGGACGGCGGAGAGTGCGCCGGTCGCGGCGCCCGTGGCGAAGCCCTGCACCGCGCGGGCGGCGAGCAGAAACCCGATGCCGTGGGCCTCGGCGAAGAGCAGCATCGCGCTGGCTTCCAGCAGCAGCGAGCCGTAGAGCAAGGGCTTGCGGCCCAGGTAGTCGGACAGTCCGCCGACGGTGGTGAGCGCGAGCAGCAGGAACAGTGCGTAGACGGCGAAGACGACGGTCAGCATGCCGGAGGAGAAGCCCCAGGCGGCCTGGTACACGACGTAGAGCGGGGAGGGTGCGGCGGCGGCGAAGGTCAGCAGCAGCAGGGCCGCGGCGGCCAGCCAGAAGGCCGGCGTCCGGGAGAGCCGGACAGGACTCGACATGAGGACCTCAAGGAGAGTGCTTCGACCCCGGCAGGGAGCCTTAAAGCAAATCGAATGGCGTTAGCGGGAGAGTACACACAGCTCCACCGCTAAAGCCAACAGAATTGCATTAGCATGAGGGAGTGAGCGCCGAGCATCCCGAACCCCGTCCTTCGGCCGGTCCGGTCCGTCGTGAGGGCGGGCGCAGCGCGCGTGTGCGCGCGGCGGTGCACAAGGCCGTGGCCGAGCTACTCGCCCAGGGCGGCGCCGAGCAGCTGAGCATCCCTGTCGTCGCGACCCGCGCGGGTGTCAACCCGACGTCGGTCTACCGACGCTGGGGCAACATGAGCCGGCTCCTGGCGGACGTCGCGGCCAGCAGGCTGCGCCCGCACGACCCGCCGCCGGACACGGGCAGCCTGCGGGAGGACCTGCTCCGGTGGGCCGAGCAGACCCGGGCCACCATCACCACTCCGGACGTCCAGGCACTGCTGCGTCACTCCGTCAGCCAGGCGGCGACCACCCCCGGGCCGACCCCCCGTATGGCCGCGCGCGAGCAGCAGCTCGCCACCATCCTCGCCAACGCCGAACAGCGCGGAGAACGGACACCGACCCTGAACCAGGCCCTGGACTACCTCCTCGCCCCGCTCTACCTCCGAGTCATCCTCAGCCTCGGCCCCGTCGACCCCGACGGCACCCGCCGCCTCGTCGACGACCTCCTCCGCCACTACGCCGGTGGCTGCACGGCCTGACCAGGTCACAAGGCGTGCCGGCCCACTGCGGGCCCGCCGCCCCGCACGAGAAGCGGGCCGAGGGCGACGACCGCCCCGATCTGCCGTGCAACGCAGGACGTTCCGCGCACGGCCTGGCTGGCAGGCATCGGCCGGTATCGGGGAGTGTGGAGGGCACAGGTTCCGACCGAGACGGCGGGAGCGGCAGGTGACACGTCCTGACGAGGGCCGGGCCCGGCCTGGTGTTCCGCCGGGCGGCGGCCGCCTGCTGCCGCTCCTCCTGCTCGTCGTCGGCGTCGCTCTCGACCTGTCCACACCGCGGGATGTGAGCGCCGCGGCGTGCTTCTCGGCGGCTCCGGTGGTCGCCGCACCGTTGCTGTCGCTGCGCGGGACCGTGCTCGTGGGGGTGACCGCGTGCGCCACCGACCTGGGAGTGATGGCGTACTTCGGCGCTCTGCGGGACGCGGGCGCCTACAGCGGATGGGTCACCATCGCGACGATGGCGGTGCTCGCCGTCTTCCTCAACCGCCTGCTGCACCGCCGCGAGATGCGGCTGCGGTCGGCACGGGGCGTCGCCGTCGTCATGCAGCGTGCCGTGCTGCCGCAGCCGCCCCCGCGCATCGGGCCGCTGCTCATCGCGGCTCGTTACGAGGCTGCCCTGGCCGACGCGGAGCTCGGCGGCGACCTGTATGCGGTGCAGGACACCCCGTACGGGGTGCGCTGCCTGATCGGCGACGTGCGCGGCAAGGGACTGGGCGCGATCGAGGCGGCCACCGTCGTGCTGGGCGCTTTCCGGGAAGCGGCCGAGCGGGAACCGGCACTCACCGGGCTCGCGGAGTGGATCGAGCAGACCCTGCTCCGGGAGGCCGCACGGCGGCAGGGGCTGGATCAGGCCGAGGACTTCGCCACCGCTGTGCTGGCGGAGATCCCGCGGCCGGGTGACCGGGTACGCCTGGTCAACCTCGGGCACCCCGCACCGCTGCTCCTGCTGGAGGGGGCGGTGCGCCCCCTTGAGCCCTCACGGACGGCCCTCCCCCTGGGCCTGGCACCGCTCGGCGACGACACCGGCCACGTCGACACCGTGGCCTTCCCCGAGGGAGCCAGCCTGCTGCTGTTCACCGACGGGGTCACCGAGGCCCGGGATCTCGGCGGCGCTTTCTACGATGCCGCCGCCCGGCTCACCGGGCACATCGCGGAAAGCCCGGACGTGCTGCTGGACACGGTCCTCGCCGATGTCCGCAGGCACACCCGCGGGCGCGTCACCGACGACATGGCTCTGCTCGCCCTCACCCACGTCGGAGGCGCCCCCGCCGCCGGCCCGAACTGAACCCGCCCGAACGGCCGCCGAGGAGCGGCCACCCGCGACCGCCGCAGTGATCACCTGGTCCGTACCCGACACCCCGGCCGTCGTCACCGCCCGATTCCTGGTGACCTGACGGTGTCGGCTCCTGGTGACCTGACGGTGTCGGCTCCTGGTGACCTGACGGTGTCGGCGTGCGCCGACCGTTGACATGGCGGAAATTCGATCCCTACGATCGTTCGCATAAACGACCGTTATTCGTATATACGAACGGAGCGGTGATGCAGGCCAGTTCGGTCACCCGGGCGCTGTGGATTCTGGATCTGATCGCCCATGCGGACAGGCCGGTCCCGCTGCGGCACATTGCCGAAACGCTGGAGATTCCCAAGAGCACGGCACACGGCATCCTCCGAGACCTGGTCCGGGAGCGGTTCCTCGACGTGCGGGAACCGGCCACCTACACCATCGGGATCAAGGCCTTCGAGGTCGGAGCCGCACACCTGCGGACCGCCGGCCTGGACGGCTTGATCGCCGGGGAGCTGGCCCGCCTGTCACGGGCGCTGGACGTCACCGCGCACTACGCGGTGCTCGACGGCACGGAGGCGGTGTACCTGTACAAGCAGGACCCGCCGGGTCCGGGCGTCCAGCTGGCCAGTTCGGTCGGCGCACGGCTGCCCTCACACCTGACGGCCGTGGGCAAGTGCTGCCTGGCCTGGCTGGAGCCGGCGCAGGCGACCGCGCATGTGGCCTCCGCCGCGGCCGACGATCGCGCGGCGCTCGCCGCGGAACTCACCGACGTCCGCAGCCGCGGCTACGCCACCGACCACGGCCGGGTCGCCGACGGCATCGAATGCGTGGCCGCCCCTGTCTTCGACGCCGCCGGCCCCAAGGGCGCCGTGGGCGTCAGCTATCTGCGCGGCAGCGCGTCGCGCGTCGAAGACACATTCGTCGAACACGTCCAGCAGACCGCGCAGCGGCTGACATCCATACTCGGAGGAACCCCGCAGTGATCCGTCCCAGACCCTGGCTGCACGCCATCCACCCTTATCGGCCCGGGAGCCACGCCGTCACCGCCGACGGCTCGATGGCCTCGAACGAGTCACCGCTCGGCGCCAGCCCGCAGGTCGCCCTGGCCGTGGCGGCCGCCGCCGGGGCGGCCCACCACTACCCCGACCCGCTCGCCGACACGCTGCGCGCGGAACTCGCGCACCGGCACGACATCGACCCGGACCAGATCCTGGTCGGCAACGGCTCCGACGAGCTGATCTACCTGCTGGCGTGGGCCTACCTGGCACACGGCGGCCACGCGGTGTGCGCCGACCCGGCCTACCGCATGGACGAGATCAGCAGCATGGTCGTCGACGCCCGACTCACCCGCGTACCCCTGCGCCGGTGGACCCACGATCTCGACGCGATGGCGGACATCGACGCCGACATCGCCTACGTCGTCAACCCGCACAACCCCACCGGCACCGCCCACACCCACTCCGCCCTCGAGCGGTTCGCCGAGAACTGCCGGGCGCATCTGGCGGTCTTCGACGAGGCGTACATCGACTTCACCGACGACCCCGACACCACCACCGCCATGCCTCTGGCCCGCGAGGGCCGCGCCGCGGTGCTGCGCACCTTCTCCAAGATCCATGGCCTGGCCGGGCTGCGCGTCGGCTACCTGGTGGCGAGCAAGGAGATCGTCGAGACCTTGCGCACCGTCCGAGCCCCCTTCTCGGTCAGCACCCTGGCCCAGGCCGCCGCGGTCGCCGCCCTGCGGGACGAGCCGCACCGACAGGCCGTGCGAAGGCACACGCTGGAGCAGCGCACCGTACTGACACAGCTGCTCACCGATGCCGGCTACCAGGTCGTGCCCTCCCAGGCCAACTTCGTCCTGGTCCGCGCCACCGACGAGGACGCACTCGTCGACGGTCTGGCCGCCCACGGCATCAGCGTCCGACCCGGCAGCACGCTGGGCGTTCCCGGCACCGTCCGCATCAGCGTCCCCACCGCCAAGGGCCTGAGCCTGCTCCAGCAGGCCCTCGGCTGACCCTGCGCCTACCCGCACACTCAACGACCCACCACACTCAACGACCCACCACGCTCAACGCCTCACCACGCTCAACGTCACCACGCCCACCGAAGGAGCCGACCGGCATGAGCCCCGCAGACCCGCCCAGAACCGCCCCCGTCCTTGAGCAGCGCACCATCGACGTCGTCCCTGAGGGGGAACGACACGGCACTCCCTTCAGCCAGTTCACGCTCTGGTTCGGGGCGAACATGCAGATCACCGCAGTCGTCAACGGCGCACTGGCGGTCGTCTTCGGTGCCGACCCGCTGTGGGCCGTCGTCGGCCTGCTGGTCGGCAATCTGCTCGGCGGCGCCGTCATGGCCCTTCACTCCGCGCAGGGCCCCCGTCTCGGACTGCCGCAGATGATCTCCAGCAGGGCCCAGTTCGGGGTCCTGGGCGCCGTGCTGCCCCTGGTGCTGGTCATCGTCATGTACCTGGGTTTCGCGGCGACCGGCACCGTACTGGCGGGGCAGGCCGTGGACGAGATAGCGCACACCAGCACGCGTGCCGTCGGCATCGTCGTCTTCGCCGCGCTGACCGCCGTGGTCGCCGTGCTCGGCTACCGCTGGATCCACGCCCTCGGGCGCGCCGCCACCGTGCTCGGCGCCCTGGGCTTCGCCTACCTGGCGATCCGGCTGGTGACCACGGTGGACGACCTCGGCAGCCTGTTCGGCGCCAAGCCCTTCGACGGCGCGACGTTCCTCCTGGCCATCTCGCTGGGCGCGGGCTGGCAGCTCACCTACGGTCCCTACGTCGCCGACTACTCCCGATACCTGCCCCGCAACACCTCACCGCGCGTCACCTTCCACTGCACGCTGTGGGGAAGTGTCGTCGGCTCCCAGTGGTCCATGACCTTCGGAGCGGTACTCGCCGCGCTCCCGGCCGCGGCCGGGGCCGGCTTCCTGGACAATCAGGTGGGTTTCCTCGGCCACCTCGGCGGCGGAGGCGCCATTGCCGTACTGATCTACCTGGTCATCGTCGTCGGCAAACTGACCGTCAACTGCCTCAACGCCTACGGCGGGTTCATGTCGATCCTGACCACCGTCTCCGCGCTCACCAACGAGCGCCGCGTCTCCCAGCGGACCCGGACCCTCTACATCACCGCCTTCCTCGCCACCTCCATGTTCATCGCCCTGCTGGCCAGCAACGACTTCCTGAACAACTTCAAGAACTTCGTGCTGACCCTGCTCATGGTGTTCACCCCGTGGAGCGCCATCAACCTGGTCGACTACTACCTGATCTCCCGGGAACGCGTCGACATCCCCGCCCTCTACGACCCCGACGGCCGCTACGGACGGTGGAACGCCGTCGCCCTGGCCTGCTACGCCATCGGCGTCGTCGCCCAGATCCCCTTCCTCGCGCAGACCCTCTACACCGGACCGGTCACCACCGCGCTCGGCGGAGCCGACATCTCCTGGATCGTCGGCCTGGTGGTCACCGCGGCGCTGTACTACGCCCTGTACCGCAAGCGCTCGCGCGCACCGCAGCGCATGGTCTACCCCGACGGCTTCCTCGACACCGGGCAGTCCCTCGGGCAGACGGACACGACCCGGCCCGCGGCCGAGACCGGCAGCTGAGTCCTGGCAGGCAAGGGGACCGAGCAGCACCCTGCCGGTCCTTCGGCTCCCCAGCCGTGGCCGTGTCCCCGGCGGCGTCGCCGCCGGGGACGCCGCCGTCCTCGCGCGCCGAGTCGGTGGTCAGTGAACTGGTCACCAACGCCGCCCAGCGCCGAACAACTGACCGCCGACGACGCCGGTTCGGGGAGCCGGGGGCCACGCCCCGGGTCACCGGACGCGTCACGAGGGCTGAATGAGCCCGGACTTGCCGTAGATGGTCGCCAAGCGTGCGCCTTCCGGGCCCGAGGCGAATCCCATGCCGATGCTGAATACGCCGGGCTCGGCGAGATCCGGAATGTAGACCCCGAGACCTTCGGGTTCGCGGTAGTCCAACGTGTACGCGGCCGCGGTGTAGCACGGATTGACGTTGACGTTGAAAGGGGAAGGCGGGGCCGGGGAGAAGGCGCCCGTGGTGAGGTCCACCGAGCTGATGAACGTGTTGCCGATGTCCGGCTGGGAGATCACCACGTCCTGACCGTTGATCTTCTCGGTCGAGCCGTAGGAATTGCCGTGCAGCATGTAGAGGTATCGGCCGACGACGACATAACCCTGGAGGAACGGGTGGCCGTACGTGGTGAGAGGCCACCCGGGGACCGCGGTGATGTCCGGCTCGTCGATGACCGCGAGCGGCTCGCTCCAGATGCCGAGGCGCGCCAGGTCGAGATCGTGTACCTGGTACTTCTTGACTCCGTCCGTGTCCTGATAGCGGACGACGAGTCGGCCGTAGACCGGATCGATGCTGGCCGTGTTGACCGTGGAACCGGACACCGGCGTGTATTTGGCGAGGTCGGCGGAGGTGGAGTCGAGCACCTGGCCATTGGTGAAGGGGAAGCGGGCCAGGCGCCGGCCGCGGCTGGTGCCGTCGCTCAGTGCGACAGCGTCGACCTCCGTCCACAAGTAGGCCGAGCCGCCGACCGGTTCGACACCGAAACTCATCCCATGACCGAAACCACGCAGGTACATATAGCCGAGAATATTGCCGGCCATATCCCACTTGGTTATTGTCAGGTCGCCGTGCAGATTGCGGTCCGCGCTGCTGACCGGGGCGGACTCACCGGTCAGTTTCAGACCTCCCTGCGTCACCTGCGCCAGGTATATGTGTCTGTTGGCGTTGTCATATCCGAACGACTGGATGATGGTGGCGTCCTTGGTGGCCTTTCCGCGTATCCAGTTGTTCGACGCGCTGTTCAGATCAAGCCTCGGGGAGGGCACCAACAGGGCCGAGCCCGGGGCGGGAGAAGTGGCGGCCGAGGCCGTTCCCGCGCCGAGGGACGTGGTCGCGGCGGTGAGCGCACCGGCACCGCCCAATGCGAGCAGGGAGCGGCGGCTGGGACGAACGTTTCTGTCCGAGTTCATAGTGCCTCATCTAATACTCCAGCACGTCCCATACGCCAGCGATCGCGATTCCTCGCGTCGGAGGGAAACTTGGGGACGGAAGTGGGCGTGTGGTCCGCGCGCGTCCACGGCACCCAACGCTGATGGAGACGACGGGGCCACTGTTCACCCCTCCCTCGCTACGGCGGGGGCTGCGATCAAGGTCTCCAGCCCGGTGCCTGTGGTGAGTGCGGCCCGCTGCTGAGCGGTTGGCTCAGGTCGCCGAGGCGGCGGTGTCCACGGGGTGGGCTCCAGGTCGGTTTGCACGCCGCTTCGGGCGGCCACCGGGCGCATGCCGTCGGCCACGAGCCGGGCCAGCGTCGGCACGAGCGGGGTCGCGAAGCGCCGCCAGGGGTCGCTGTGTCCCAGTAGAGGGTATCGGCGGTACGGGTGGCGCCGAAGGGAAGAACGCCGGGGGCGTTACGCCGAGTCTGTTGGACCCGGGCTCCATAGTAGGTACGGCGAAGTCGGCCGGCGGATCGCCGAAGATCTCGGCGAAGGCGTTGACGAGCTCACGGCATCCGACGACCCCGACCAGTGGCCGGTCGTCATGCACTGTCAGGACGACGTAGAACGCGAGCAAGGACTCGACTGCCGCCCAGTCGACAAGGCCAAGAGAACCGCCGTATCACGACCGCCTGCCGGTATGTCACCGAGGCGGTGGAGCTCCTGGCCGACTTCGCGCCCACTCCGATCACGAGCGTCGGAAGGACGTCACATGGCCGCGGCGAACGCGGCGGCGATGGCAGTGTCGACACGGGCGTGGACGACCAGGCGGGTGCAGTGGGTGTCGGTGTCCGCCTCCGCCTCGAGAATGCGCCGCGCTGCGGCGCTGTGGGTGGCCACAGACACCAGGACGCCGAGAGGACCGCACAGACGGTGGGCCTGAAGAGCCACACCGACCGCTGCGTCGCCTGGAGCGGGCTCGTCCAGAACGATCACGACGGGCGCCGGCCTGTGCGCGCGGACCAGGTCGCTGATCGCCTGGGCCAGTACGGGCCGGTCGTCCCTGCCGGGGTCACCGTCCACCGTGATGACGAGCACGCCGTGCTCGATCCCGTAGGACAGCATCACGCCCCGATTCTCCGCACGGCCGTTCCGGCTGTTAGCCGAGTACCCCGGGCGGGCCGTGTGATGCGCGTCGGGAACGCGCTGAGGGGCGGAGCGTAGCCGGGGAACCGCCGCGGGCAGGACTCTGGCTTCCTGCCGGTCCGGGAACGGGTGTAAACCCACGGCCGCCGATCACTCGGGACGGAATGGGTGATTCATGAGCGACGAGGGGAGTCGGCCGTGCAGCACAGGCCGCCCGAGGGCACCTCGGAGATCTTGTTCATCGGCAACGCCACCCTGCTGATCCGCTACGGAGAGCTGACGCTGCTGACCGATCCGAACTTCCTCCACCGCGGGCAGTACGCCCACCTCGGTTACGGGCTGGTCTCGCGCCGGCTGACCGAACCGGCCATCGACGTGGCGGAACTGCCCCACGAGGACTTGGACGCCGTGGTGCTCTCCCATCTGCACGGCGACCACTTCGACCGGGTGGCCCGGCGCGGGCTGGACCGGGGCCTGCCGTTCGTGACCACCCCGCACGGCTCCCTCGTGCTGAAGCGTCTGTTCGGCTTCCGCCGCGCCACCGGCCTGCGCACCTGGCAGAGCCACACCCTGCGGCACGGGGATTCCTCCGTACGCATCACCTCACTGCCCGGCCGCCACGCGCCCGGCCCGGTGCGGGCCCTGCTGCCGCCGGTGATGGGCAGCCTGCTGGAGTTCGGCGACCGCTCGGGGGACATCCGGCTGGTTCTCTATCTCTCCGGCGACACCCTGATGTACGACGGCCTGCGCGTGATCGCCGAGCGGTACCCGGACATCCATCTTGCGGTCCTGCACCTCGGCGGTACGACCCTGCCCGGAGGCCTGGTGGTCACCATGGACGCCGAACAGGGCGCCGACCTGCTCGACCTGCTGCGCCCGCGGCGGGCGCTGCCCGTTCACTACGACGACTACACGGTCTTCCGTTCCCCACTCGAGGACTTCCTCGCAGAGGCCGGGCGTCGCGGCCACGACGCGCGTCTGGTGCGGTGCGCCCCGGGCGAGCGGGTGACCGTCGGCGCCGAACGCACCGCCTGACCGGCATGTTCGGGGCGGGCGGCTCCCGATGCCGGGCGTGATCCTTGTTCTCAGTCGCGCTTGCCCCGGCCGGTGAACATGTCGCGGGCCCGGTCGACCATCCCCGTTCCCGGAGCGAGGAGCTTGTTGAGCGGCGGCGTGCTCGGGGCCGCCGGGTGCGGACGGGTCGGGGCCGTCTTCTTGGCCTCGCGCACCTTTTCGCCCAGTTCATCGAGGGTTTTCGGGGGGCAGGAGTCGGCCAGCAGGCGGAACAGGCGATCTTCTTCGTCTCTGACGTGGGCGGTCACCGACGTCTTGAGCCGGCCCATGAGCGTGTCGAATTGCGCGTCGCCGGGCCGGCAGTCTTCCAGCTCCTTCAGCATGTGCTCCACTTCGTTGTGGTCGGCGATCTCCTTGTCGGCGAGGTCGTCACCGTCGTCGACGAACCGCCGCACCGCCGGATACAGGTACTCCTCCTCGGCGACCGAGTGCCGTACGAGCTCCATGGTCAGTTGATCGGCCAGTTGTCGGCGCCTGGGGTCGGCTGCGGCCTGGGTCTCGATCTCCGCGAAGAGCTCCTCGACTTCCCGGTGGTCGGCTGTCAGTTCTTCGATGACGTTTCCTCCATGCCCCATGGTGGAGCACTCCTTCCCTCGTATGAGCCGACTCCGTGTCTGCCCAGGGCCCGGTTGCCGTGCCGGCCGCAGCGCCGGTCCCGCCGGGCCGGAGACCCGGAGCGGAGATGCTCGCTCGCCGCGTCGAGTGGCATCGGCGATGCCGCACTGCCCGGCCGGGGCCCGACGGCTACCCCGTGACCGGGTGTGACGGGTGACCAGGTGTGACGGGTGGCCGGGTGTGACGGGTGCAACCGCCTCAGGAGGCGCGGGCTTTCGCTTCCCCGGGCTTTCCGCCCGGCTCCCGGCTGCCTGGCGACTCTTGGCCTCTGCCGACCCCGCTTCCAGGAGCGTGCCACAGACCGCGGTGAGCCGCCCGACGAGGCGGGCAGGCGGCCCACCAGATGGGGGACGAGGAAGCGGATGAGGGCGGCAGCGGAGGTCTTGCGGCCCGGCCGGGCGACGGGTGGCGGGGGCCCTTGGGCGGCGATGGCGGGGTTCACGCCAGTGCGTTGACCACTGTCGTGAACAGGCGTGGCAGGCGGGCGGCCGTGGGGACGATGCGGTGGGCGAGTGCGGGCCGTTGACGGGCTCTGACCAGCAGATCGGTCAGGAGCCGGTGGCGCCGGGTCGCTCGGCTCCAGTCGGTCTCGTAGCGGTTCGGTGTACTGCGGCTCAGGTTGGCGACCAGGGCCTCCGCGCCGATGAGGGCGAGGGAGAGGCCTTCGCCGGTCAGTGCGTCGATGTATCCGGCGGCGTCACCGACGAGCAGGACGCGCCCGTGGGTGCGAGCGCGGGCCTTTTGGCGCAGCGGTCCTGCGCCTCGCACCGCGGTCACGGCCTTTTCCCGCGGGAGGCGGGTCGCCAGTGCGCGGAAGCTCTCCAACTGGGTGGTGAACGGGGCTCGCTGGGCCGTGAGCAGGGCGACGCCGACCAGTTCGGGACCGAGCGGGGTGACATATGCCTCCGCGTGCTGTCCCCAGTGCACTTCGACGTACGGCGACCAGGGGGGCACCGCGTAATGCCGGCGCAGCCCGTATCGGGGTAGCCCGCGGGTCGGCGTCTGCAGGCCGAGGGAGCGGCGCACGGGTGAGTGGAGGCCGTCGGCGGCGACCAGCCATCGGGCGCGCAGTCCTGTGCCGGGGACGGTCACGCCGGTGGCGTCCTGCCGTACGTCTTCGACCCTCATGCGCAGCATGGGCACCCCCGCGTCCAGCACGGCCTGGTGCAGGGCGTTGTGGAGGTCGGTGCGGCGCGCGCCGAGGCCGGGGCCGTGCCGGAACGCGGCCTGGACCTGGCGGAGTCCCTGGACATAGCGGATGCCGGTGATGGGGTGGCCCGGGACGTCAAGGCCCAGGCGGGTGAGGGCGCGAACGGCGCCGGGCATCAGGCCCTCACCGCACGCCTTGTCGACGGGCGCCCGCCGTGGTTCGGCGATGACGGTGTCGAGACCGGCGCGCGCGGCGTGGAGGGCGGTCGCGAGGCCGGCGGGTCCGCCTCCGACGATCAACAGATCGTGGCCGCCGCTCACGCCGGCTCCGCTCGGGTGAGGGCCGTGTTCTCGCAGCGGACACGGACGGCGAGCAGCATCGCGTTGGCGACGGTGAACACCGTGGCGGTCAGCCACGCGCAGTGCACGAGGGGCAGGGCGGCGATCTCCACGACGACCGCGACGTAGTTGGGGTGGCGCAGGAAGCGGTAGGGGCCGGTGCCGACCAGGCGTGCTCCGGGAACGACGATGACCCGGGTGTTCCAGTACGGTCCGAGTGTGGTGATGCACCACCACCGCAGGGCTTGGGCCGACACGGCGAGCCCCAGCATGGGCCAGCCCAGGGCAGGCAGGAACGGCCGGGCGGCGAGCACGGGTTCGAGCAGGCAGCAGGCCAGCAGGCTCGTGTGCAGGGCGACCATGACCGGGTAGTGGCCACGGCCATGCTCCACACCGGCGCGGGCCCGGGTCCAGGCCGCGTTGCGCCGGGCCACGAGGAGTTCGGCGACACGTTCGGCCGCGACGGCCAGGACGACAAGCGGGTACCAGGGCATGAGGATCACTCACCAGCGCAGCAGGACGAGTTCGGAACACAGTCCCGGCCCCATCGCCAGCAGCACGCCCCAGGTGCCGGGATCGGGACGGCGGGATTCCCGGATGCTCTGCAGGATGTGGAGGACGGAGACCGAGGACATGTTCCCTGCTGTCGCCAGTGAGGACCGCGCCCGGTCGAGGGCATCGCCGCGCAGGCCGAGGGTGTCGGCCACGGCGGAAAGGACCCTGGGGCCTCCCGGATGGCACACCCAGGTCCCGATGTCGTCGGCAGTGAGGCCGTGCTCGGCCAGAAAGGCCCGCACGTGCCGGCCGAAGTGGTCCCGGACGACACCGGGGACACCGGCGTCGATCACCACGCGGAACCCGCCGGCGCCGACGTCCCACCCCAGGAGCCGTTCGGTGTCCGGGTACAGGTGGCTGCGCGTGGCGACCACCGAGGGGCCGGCCGTCCTGTGCGCCTCGCCGCCGCGGAAGCCACCACCGCGATCGCCGCGTGCGACGAGTGCTGCCGCGCCGTCACCGAACAGGGCGCCCGCGACGAGGTTGGCGCGGGAGTCGTCGCGCTGTTGCAGCGTCAGCGAGCACAGTTCGACCGTGAGCAGCACAGCGGTGTCGTCGGGATGACCGCGCAGATAGTCGTGCACCCGGGCGAGGCCGGCGGCGCCCGCCACGCAGCCCAGGCCGAAGACCGGAAGCCTCTTGACGTCAGGCCGCATCCCCATGCGTCCGGCCAGCCGGGCGTCGAGCGACGGGGCGGCCACGCCGGTGATGGAGGCACACACCAGCAGGTCGACATCGGCGGGCGCCAGCCCCGCCTCCTTCAACGCACTGGTGAGGGCCTCCTCGCCCAGTTCCAGGCCCGCCGCCAGCCAGGCGTCGTTGCTCTGCCCGAAGTCGCCGAGAGCGGCGTACCGCTCGATCGGCAGGACGAGATGCCGCGTGCGTACGCCCGCGGAGGCGTGCAGGCGGCGCAGCAGGGCGCGGTCCGCCCCCGGGGGCAGGCACAGGTCGCCGATCGCCTCGGTGAGCTCGTCCTGTGCGTAACGGTGGGGCGGCAGCGCCGTACGTACGGCGGCGACCGTGGTCGCGGCGGCGGGCACGGCTGCCCGGCACGGCGCGGCGGGCGGCCTGGAAGGGACACGGTCGACGATCACAGGAACACGCATGTCGCTCATGCATTCCTCGTCCTGGATGTCCCATTACCTTGCAGGGGTGTCTCTCCACCCATCTGGGGTTCTCGCCCGCACCACGACCTACCTCCCGGCGCTGCTGCGTTCCTGCCATCTGGAGCCGGCGGTCGCCGTGACGGTATTCGTGACAGCCCTGGCGGTCGCGGCGGGCCGCGGGGCGGCGGGGTCGGCGGCAGTCGCCGCGGCCGTGCTGACCGGTCAGCTCTCCATCGGCTGGTGCAACGACGCCGCCGACGCACAGCGCGACACAGCCTGCGGGCGCCGCGACAAGCCGGCGGCCACCGGGGAACTCCCGCCCCGCATGGCGGCTGTCGCGGCCGGGACAGCCCTGGCCCTGTGCGTGCCGCTGTCGCTGCTGAGCGGCGCCGCCGCGGCGGCGGCACACCTGGCGGGCATGGTGGCCGCCGGATGGACCTACAACCTGCGCCTGAAGCGCACAGTGCTCTCACCACTGCCCTATGCCGTGGGCTTCGGCTCGCTGCCGGCCTTCGTCACCCTCGGTCTGCCGTCACCGTCCGGACCCGCCTGGTGGGCGGTGACGGCGGGAGCGTTGCTGGGTGTGGGCGCGCACGTGGTCAACGTGCTTCCGGACATCGAGGCCGACCTCGCGACCGGTGTGCGAGGGCTGCCGCAGCGGCTGGGCCGTCCGGCCTGCCGCTGGCTGGCCCCCTTCCTGATGCTGGCGGCCGTGGGCGTCCTCGCCGCCGGACCGTCCGGGGCGGTGGCGCACTCGGACTGGGCACTGGCAGCGGCGGCCGGGATCATCTCGATCGCCGGTACAGCTCTGTCGTCCGTGACCCAGAGCCGCTGGCCGTTCCGGTCGGCGATCGCGGTGGCCGGCATCGCGGTGGCACAACTCCTGCTTCGCGGCTCGGACCTGGCCTGACCGTGGCCTGCGGCCCGATCGGGTCAGCCGTGGGACGCTGGAGTCCCCGGCGCGCCACGAGAGGTCACGGAGGGAGTGGCGGAGGGCACGGTCCGTGATGACCGGGTTCTCAATGGCGTGCCGCGCGCATCCCGAGTGCCGCGAACGCGGCCGCGAGCGCGGCAGCGGCGGACACTCGAAGTGCCCGTCGACGCCATGGGGGTGCCGGCCGCGGTGCCGTGCCGCGTTCGGGCCGTCCCGAGAGGCCATGGGCGCCTTTGTCGCGGGCCATCTTCATCACTTCGGCGACGTGCAGGGCCTGTCGTCCCGTGCGCGCGTCCTTGATCTGCGTCGTGCAGGAGAAGCCGTCGGCGACCACCAGGCAGTCCTTGTCGGCCTCGCGGACCGCGGGCAGGAGAGCCTGTTCGCCGCAGTCCATGGAGATCTTGTACTTGCCGGATTCGAAGCCCCAGGACCCGGCGAGGCCGCAGCACCCACCCTGAAGGTTCTCGACGTCCAGGCCCATCTTCTCCAGCAGCTGCTGCTCCGGGCTCATGCCACCGGTGGCGCGCTGGTGGCAGTGGCCCCACATCAGTGCCTTGCCCTCGAGGGCGGGAGGCTCGATGCCGAAGGCCTGGAAGAACTCGGCGAAGTGGTAGGCGTTGCGCGTGAGTCGTTCGGCGTCGTCGTCGTGCGGGAGCAGCTTGGGCAGCTCGTCCTTGAACACGGCAAGACAGCTGGGTTCCATGCCGACGACGGGTGTGCCGGCCCTGATGTGGGGCCGCAGGATGTCCAGCACACGGTGGAGGTAGCGTTCGGCGGTGTCCAGGAATCCGTAGTCGTACAGGGGCCGTCCGCAGCAGATGTGCTGCTCCGGCATGATCATCCGCCAGCCCGCGGCCTCGATGGCCTCCACGCAGGCGACGCCGACCTGCGTGTGGAAGTGGTTGTTGAAGGTGTCCGGGAACAGGACGACGGGGCGCCCTGTCGGATTCGCGGTACCGCCGCGCCGGGTGAACCACTCCTGGAGCGTCATGGGCGCGAAGCGGGGCAGCGGTCGGCGGCGGTCGATGCCCGCGGCGAGTTTGGCGAGGCGGGACAGTCCGGGGGTGTGGGTGACGAAGTTGACGATCTCCGGAACGCGTGAGGCGATCCGGGCGGCCTGGTCGATGAACCCGAAGGCGTAGGCGTAGCGTGGGCGTCGGCGGCGCGGCGACTTGTAGTGATGGTGCAGGAACTCCGCCTTGTAGGTGGGCATGTCGACGTTGACGGGGCAGTCGTTGGTGCAGCCCTTGCAGGCCAGGCACAGGTCGAGGGCGTCGGCGACCTCTCGGGACTGCCAGCCGTCAGTGATCACGTCGCCTTGGAGCATCTCGAACAGCAGCCGGGCACGGCCGCGGGTGGTGTGCTTCTCCTCCCGGGTGACCTGGTAGCTCGGGCACATCGTCGTCTGGGCCTGCGGGACACGGCACTTGCCGATCCCCACGCACCGCAGGGCGGCGTGCGCGAAGTCCCCGCCGTCCTCCTCGTAGGCGAACTTGGTCTTGATCCTCGGCGGGTTGTAGTCGGTGCCCAGCTTCAGGTTCTCGTCCATCGGGTAGGGGTCGACCACCTTGCCGGGGTTCATCTTCCCCTGCGGGTCCCAGATGGCCTTGAACTCGCGCATGGCCTGGAGGAGTTCGGGCCCGTACTGCTTCTCCAGCAGTTCACCGCGCTGCTGGCCGTCACCGTGCTCCCCGGAGACCGAGCCGCCCATCGCGACGACCAGGTCGGCGGCCTCCTCCAGGAACGCCCGGTAGGTGGCCAGGCCCTCGGCGCTGCGCAGGTCGAAGCTGAGCCGACTGTGGATGCAGCCCTGGCCGAAGTGGCCGTACATGGCGCCGGTGATGCCGTGCCGGTCCATCACCTCGCGCAGTGCCCGCACGTACTCGCCGATCCGGTCCGGCGGGACCGCGGAGTCCTCCCATCCCGGCCAGTGGTCCTTCCCGTCGGGTGGGAACGCGGTCGATCCCAGGCCGCTCTCGCGGATCGCCCACAGGTGCTCGCTGGTGCCGCCTTCCTGCTTGCTCCCGGCGATCCGGACGCGGTCCCGCTCGTACCCCTTGTCCTCGGTGAGCCACCGCGCGAAACCGTGCGCCTGCGCGACGGATTCCTCGGGGGTGTCCGCGCCGAACTGGACGAGGAGCCAGGCCCCTCCACCGAGGCGGGGCAGCTCCTTGATGTCCTCCACGTTCATGTTCTGCAGCTGCTGGTCCTGGATCAGCTCGTCGTCCAGGGCCTCCAGACCGATCGGCCTGAACCGCTCGACGATCTCCGAGCAGTGCTCGGCGGCATCGGCGAGGTCGTCGTACTCCACGACCACGAGGGTGCGCTGCAGGAGCGCGGGGGTGAGCATGAGAACGGCCCGCAGGGCGGTGGCGCAGGTGCTCTCCGTGCCGACCAGGGCTCGGGCGACGTTGAAGCCGCGTTCGGGCAGGAGTTCGTCGAGGTTGTAGCCGGACACCCGGCGCGGCACCTGCTCTGCCGGGCCGAAGCCGGCCCGGATCTGGTCGGCGTACTTGTCGCGCAGGTCGCGCAGCGCGGCGTAGATCTCCCCCTTGCGACCGCCGTCGGCGATGATCCGGTCGAGGTCCTGCTCCTCGTTCACGCCGACCCAGAAGCGCTCGCCGTCGTAGGTGACGATCTCCAGGGCGTGTACGTTGTCGCTGGTGCGGGGCCCGGGGCCGTACAGCTGTGACTGCACGGAGTGGATGCCGCACGAGTTGTTGCCGATGTTGCCGCCGATGGCGCACCGGGAGTGCGTGGAGGGGTCGGGTCCGAAGACGAGGTCGTGGCGGCCGGTGTGCCGGTTCAGTTCCTCGTTGATGACGCCTGGCTCGCAGGTGACCAGGCGGCGGTCGGCGTCCAGCTCCCCGATGGCGGTGAGGTACTTGGAGTGGTCGATCACGACGGCTTCGTTGACCGTCTCGCCGGACAGGCTCGTGCCTCCCCCGCGATTGAGGATCGGTGCGCCGAAGCGGTGGCAGACCTTGTGCACCGCCACGACGTCGTCCAGCGTGCTGGGGATGACGACGCCGATGGGGACCTGGCGGAAGTTGGATGCGTCGTTGGCGTACAGGGCCTGTGAGGCGGTGTCGAAACGGACCTCGCCGTCGACCGCCTTGCGCAGGGCTCGCTCCAGCCTGCCGACGTCGAGGGTCTGCCGGGCACGGGGCGGGCCCGCGATCTGCGGGTGGGTCTTGGTCGGCACCTCGCGCGTCGCCCGCCGTGCTGCCTTCGCCATCGGGTCCTCATCTCTCCTTCGCGAGCCTGATCAGGCCGGCCTGGCCCCGTACACGCGGTAGGGCTCGCCGTCGGCCCACTTGACGTCCAGGCCGAGCCCCAGGCGGGCGGTGTCCGGCCGCAGGGCGCCGTCCGCGGGCGACAGGGTGCCGTCGAACAGCAGGTCCTCGACCCGTACGTGGTCGTGGAAGTACTCCAGGTGCCGCAGCCGTCGAACGGCGCAGAAGGCGTGTGCGGAGATCGCCGGGGCGCAGTGCGCCGACAGGTCGAGGTCACGGGCCGCCGAGAGCCCGGCCACCTCCAGCACACCGGTGATGCCGCCGCATCGGGTGACATCCGCCTGGAGGCAGTCCACGGCGGGACCCTCCACGAGGTTGACGAAGTCCCGCATCGTGTACGCGTACTCGCCGGCGGCGATCTCGAGGCGCGCCGGTCCGCGCTCGCGCAGCAGGCGCAGTCCGTCCAGGTCGGCGGAGCTGACGGGTTCCTCGAACCAGCGCACGTCCCACTCGTCGTGGAAGCGGCGCGCCCAGTACAGCGCCTCCTTGCGGCCGAGCGCCCCGTTGGCATCGGTGAAGAGTTCCGGCTCGTCACCGACCGCCTTGCGCACCGTGGTCAGCCGGAGCGGGTCACGCTCGGGCCGGCGCGAGGTCTTCAGCTTGACACGGCGGATGCCCTGGTCCACCCATCCGGTGAGCTGGTCGGTGAGGCGGTCCAGGGAGTAGTTGGTGAAGCCGCCACTGCCGTAGACGGGCACGCGGTCGTGATGGGCCGGGAGCAGGCGGACCAGCGGGAGCCCCAGCAGCCTCGCCTTGAGGTCCCACAGCGCCACGTCGACCGCGGACACCGCCATGGCTCCGACCCCCGGGCGCCCGGCGTTACGGATCCGCACGCCCATCCGCTGCCACAGTGCCGGGGGCGAGAACGCGTCCTGGCCCTTGATCGCCGGCGCCAGCATGGATTCGACGAACGCGGCGGCGGACACGTCCCCGTAGGTGTACCCGAGCCCGGTCCGCCCGCCGGCGTGCACCCGGACCAGCACGATGGTCGTGGACTCCCAGTCCAGCGTTCCGTCCTGCTCCTTGCCGTCCGGGCCGTCGGTGGGCACCTCGAAGGCGTGCACGTCGACCGCGTCGACACAGCACTCGGCCGGGGCCGGGCCGGCCAGGACGGGGGCCCCTGTGTCAGTCCCCATGGTGGCGTCCGGGAAGACGCTCGGCGTACTCGGTGAGCTTCTGCCGCACACCCTTGGTGGCGATGCCCACCCTCTCCGGATCGTGCACGGCGGCCTTGGCGGCCTTCTTGCCCTGTTCGGTCATGATGTGCGGCGGGATCGGCGCGATCTCCTGGTCCACCTTGAATTCCAGCACCACCGGGCCGTCACTGGCGAGCGCCTCGTCCCAGGCGTCGCCGACCTTCTTCGGGTTGTCGCAGTACACGCCCTTGAGACCGAGGAGCTCGGCGTACTTGGCGTACGGGACGTCCGGGATGTGCTGCGAGCCCGGGAACTTCGGGTCCCCGGCCATGGCCCGCTGTTCCCAGGTGACCTGGTTGAGGTCCTGGTTGTTGAACACGCAGAAGACGAACGGCGCGGGTCCCGACAGCCGGTCCAGGTACCGCTTGATCGTGATCATCTCGTTCATGCCGTTCATCTGGAAGGCTCCGTCGCCGACGAAGGCGATCACCGGCCGGTCCGGGTAGGCGAAGCGTGCGGCGATCGCGTACGGCGTGCCCGGCCCCATCGTGGCCAGCGTCCCGGACAGGGAGGCCCGCATGCCCTTGCGCAGCTTCAGATGACGCGCCCACCAGTTCGTTCCCGAACCCGAGTCGGCCGTCAGGATGACGTCGTCGGGCAGCCGGGGCGACAGCTCGGCCGCCACGGCCTGCGGGTTGATCTTCCCGCCGAAGTGCTGGTCGGACCGCTTCTCGCAGACCGCGTTCCACTCGGCGACATCTTTTTCGATCTTCTGCCGCCAGCTGCGGTCCTCCTTGCGCTTGAGCAGCGGGAGCAGCGCCTTCAGCGTCTCCTTGGAGTCTGCGACGAGATGGGCCTCCATCGGGTAGCGGATGCCGATCATCCGCCCGTCGATGTCGATCTCGACGCCCCGGGCCTGGCCTTCGTCCGGCAGCCACTCGGCATAGGGGAAGCTGGTGCCGACCATCAGCAGGGTGTCGCATCCCTGGATCATGTTGTCGCTGGCCTTGCTGCCGAGCAGGCCGATGGGGCCTGTGACGAAGGGCAGGTCATCGGGCAGCACCTCACGGCCCAGCAGCGCCTTGGCGACGCCGGCGCCCAGCAGTTCGGCGCTCTGAACGACCTCGCTGTCCGCGTGGGCGGCGCCTTGGCCGATGATCATGGCGACCTTGCTGCCGGCGTTCAGCACGTCGGCCGCCTTGCGCAGCTCGCCCTCGTCGGGCAGCACCCGGGGACGGCTCCAGCCGACACTGGAGAAGACCGCGCCGTGCGTCTTCGGCGGCGACGGCTGCGCGTCCGACTCCTGCACGTCCTCCGGAATGATGACCGTGGCGACACCACGGGTGGTCAGTGCCGTCTTGAACGCCCGGTCGATCACGTGCCGTGCCTGCGCCGGATGCGTGACCATCTGACAGAACTCGGAGACGTCCGCGAACAGCTGCTCCAGAGCGATCTCCTGCTGGTAGTGGGAGCCCAGGCACAGCTGCTTCTGCTGCCCCACCACCGCGACCACCGGCTGATGGTCCAGCTTGGCGTCGTACAGCCCGTTCAGCAGGTGGACCGCGCCGGGACCGGAGGTGGCGGTGCAGCAGCCCACCTCCCCGG
Source organism: Streptomyces sp. NPDC006393 (assembly GCF_040628575.1). Lineage (NCBI taxonomy): Bacteria > Bacillati > Actinomycetota > Actinomycetes > Kitasatosporales > Streptomycetaceae > Streptomyces > Streptomyces sp. NPDC006393. The sequence goes on along the minus strand of NZ_JBEXZD010000039.1, from coordinate 5,748 downwards.
TGAACTTGGCGTGGGCGCACGCCATGAACGCCGCCATCTCCTCATGCCTTACCTGGATGAACTCCGGGTGCCCCTGGGCCCGGTCGAAAGCACCGACCAGCCCGTTGATCCCGTCACCCGGATAGCCGTAGACCCGCTCGACTCCCCACTCGGTCAGACGCTGCAGGACAAAGTCGGCCACCAGTGGCATGTCTGCTCCCTCGGACGCACTTTCGCCGCCACGATGAGTGACCCGTGAACGGCCCGTGTAAACCGTGCGGGCGGCGCCACCACCCTCAGGCCCGCGGCAGTCGGCGCACGACGCGCACGGGTGCGAACGCGGGCACCCACAGCCCCACTTTCAGTGATGCACATCACATCAAGGGATCACAGGAGACTGAATCAATAACCCCAATCGGGAAAACCGAATAAAAAGCATATATTCATCTCCATGGAGAGGAGATGACAGCAATGTCGTATCCGCAGCACGCCACGGGCATGACCACACACCCGGAGATGGCGGAGATGCGTGAGCGGCTGGAACGTACGGCGTCCAGCGGCAGGGTGATCGCCGTCGAGGGACTGATCCTTCTGGCGGGCGTGTACGCGGCGATCTCGCCGTGGGTGGTGCACTTCTCGGGCCAGCCGAACATCACGGTCAGCAACCTGATCGTCGGCATCACCGTCGGCCTGATCGGACTGGGCATGGCCCTCGCTCCGGAGCGGATGTTCCGCGTGGCGTGGGCGGTCGCACCTCTGGGCATCTGGCTGGTGATCTCTCCGTGGGTCGTCACCGCAACCCACGGTGCACGGGCCGGCATCGTCTGGAACAACTGCTGGATCGGCGGCGTCACAGCGCTCCTGGGACTGATCGCCATGGGCCTCACCATCGGCGTCGCACGCAAGCCGCTTCGATAGGACCGGGACCTGCCGCCCTTGTCAGGGGGAAGGCGTCAAGGGCCGCCGGGAACAGCCGGCAACGTTCCAGAAGAAGGCGATCCCCATGAACCTCGTATGCGGAAAGGCCCTCTGCGCAGCGGCGGGCGTGGAAGAAATCTTCCCCTGGTTCGTCATCATGTTCGCGATCTTGATTGTGGCCCTCGTCGTCATGCTGCTGAAGACCAGGCACCGTTGACGTTCGCCGTCGGCGGCGGCCTCACGTCCTTCGGGCATGCCCTGTTGCCCGGCCGACGGCTACGCCTCCGGACCGGCACGGGCGTCTTGCTGTTCCTCCTGCCCGGCCTCGCCGGCAAGAAGCGGGGAACGGGTCAGCACCATGACGGCGGCGGCCACCACGCCGGCCGCCACGACCGACAGAACGATGTAGAGGCCGCCACGGACGGCTTCACCGAAGACAAGGACGCCCCAGAGGATCGCAACGACCGGGTCGGACATCGTCAGCGCGGGCTGGCTGGCCAGCAGGCGCCCTGCTTGCATCGCCGACTGCAACAGGAACATCGCTCCGGCACCGGCCACGATCATGGCGTAGAGCTGCCAGCTGGTGAACACGGCACCCAGGCCATGGGTGAACTCCACGGTCACGCCCTTGATCAGCGCGGCGGTGAAGCCGAAACCGCAGCCGGTCGCCACGCCCAGCAGCGCCGCCTTGCGGGCGCCGGCGCCGGTGAAGCGGGCCCATACCACCACAGCGGCGACCACCAGCACGTTCAGCCCCGAAGCGAGCGCCCACTTGAGCGCGGTGGCGTGTGCCGTGGAACCGTGAGCCGGGGAGAGGAAGAACAACAGCCCTGCCAAGCCGGCGATCATCGCCACCGATGCCGCCCACTCCCGGACACCGAGTCGGCTGTGAAAGACCAGCGACGACAGCACGAGAGTGGCAGGCAGCTCCAGAAGGAGCACGGGTTGCACCACCGAGAGCTGGCCGTGGCTCAGCGCCGCGGCCTGCAGCAGGAAGCCGGCGATGATCGAAGCAACGCCGCCGAACCATACCCGCCGGTGCAGCAAGCTCCACACCAGCCGCCAATTGAGGCTCTCGCTCTCCGGGCGCTCCCGCGCGGCCTTGCGCTGCAGCACGGAAGCCAGAGCATTGGCGATCGCAGCCAGCACGGCCAGCGGCACACTCAGCACGGCGCGCCACGCCCAGGTGTCAGCACCCGCGTCAGCACACACCCGCTCGTGTGAGGCACTGGGCGGAGGAGCACATACGGCCGTGCGTCGGGGCGGCATTGCGGTCGTGGCGTCGCCGTCCGCCGGACTGCTGTGCGTCTGTTGCCCCGTCCCCGCGAGGAAGCGAGACGCGCGGCTTTGGACACGGGAAACCTCTCCACTCCACACAGAGACAGGGACCGGGCTGCCGGGCCGCTCCAGGCGCTTGGGACGGTCACTGGCCGACCAGGTGCCATCGCACGGTAGCTGTTCGAGGCCTACCCCGCCTCTCCGAATGTGCGGACGGATTCCTGGAGGTCGGCGGCACGGTCGTGGCGTGACTCGCAGTTGATGGGCGCTCAGCCTGGAACGGCCTCGTGCGATCGCGTGAAAACGGCACATCGGCGTTTAGGCCGGTGTGCCGGGGCACACCCAGTGCACATGGAGCAGCGGCACACGCCGGCACAGGGCCCCGCGTGCGCGGTGGACCACTCCCATGGCGTCCGGATGCACTGCCCCGTGGGAAAGGGGCCGGAGGCGGTCGTGATCGACCCGGACCGGCGGCGGGTGTTCGTGGCCTGTTCCCGTGGCAACGCGGTCACGGCACTGGATCTCGACCGGGCTGCTCCCGTGTGGCGGGCGGCCGTGGGACGCGAGCCGATCCCGATCGTGCTGGATGAGCCGACCGGGCGCCTGTTCACGGCGGACGCGCGTTCGGACACGGTGTCGGTGCTGGACGCCGACAGCGGCGACCGGATCGCGCGGATTCCGGTCGGCGCCTACCCCGCCGGGCTGGGCCACGACCCCGGACGGCGTCGGCTCTTCGTAGGCAACACCGGCGGCGGAACGATCACCGTGGTCGACACCGACCGCCTCACGGTGCGGGGAACCGTCCCGGCGGAACTCGGTGCGGGCAGTATCGCTGTCGCCCCGGACTCCGGCCGTGGGTACTGCGCGAACTTCCTTGCCGGATCGGTGACCGTCTTCGACACGGACACACTGGAGCCACTGGGCCGGATCGCGGTGCGCGAGGGGCCCTGCAAGGTCGTGACCAATCCGGCCGCCGGTCACCTCTACGTGGCCAACTCGCTGCACGGCACGATCAGCAGAGTGTCGCTCCGCAGCGGTGCCGTGCTCGACGAGGTCCCGGTGGAGCGCGCACCGGTCGGGATGTGCGTGGACGCGGCGGGCCGCCGGCTCTACGTCTGCAACCGTGGTGCGGGAACGGTCAGCGTCCTGGATGCCCGTAGCGGTCGGGAGAGCCACCGGATCATGGTGGGCAACGCTCCTGGCGACTGCGCCCTGGACCCGGTCGCCGGCACCCTGGTGGTGTCGAACGCCGGCAGTGGCACCTTGAGCTTCGTCGACCGGCCCTGGCTGCCCGGCGGGCGCGCGCCCTCGGCGGAGCACCCGCTGGTGGGCCGGCCGCTGCCCGGCTTCGAGCTGCCGGATCTGCGCGGCGGCCGTATCCGCACCTCGCGGGAGTGGTCCGAGAAGAAGTATGTGATCAACTTCTTCGCGAGCTGGTGAGGCCCGTGCAACGCGGAGGCGCCGATCCTGGAGAAGCTGCGCCGCCGTACGGCCCGGTCCGGGCTGGACGTGATCATGATCAATGTATGGGAGAACACCGCCCCGCAGGCGGAGGCGGCGGACTTCGCGGCCGTGTGGGACATCGGTGCGACGGTGCTCCTGGATACCACTGGCAGGTATGCCGCCCGTCTGGGGATCCGCGGTGTCCCGACCAACGTGCTCGTCGACGCACACGGAATCGTACGTATGGTCGGCGGCACCACGCCCGCCGAGCTGGATGCCGCGGTGCGCAATCTGCTGGCGGAGGACTGAGCCCGTGCGCCGACGCAAGCCCCGTGCCCTCGGCGGACGGCGCGGGTGGCGGGCAGTCACGGGGGGTCTCACGCGCCAGACGTAGGTGAACCCGCTACACGGGGTACGGCACGATGATCCGGCATGGGACGTGGGGAGCGGGGCCGGGCCGCCGGACGTATGGGTGTGCGGCATCTGCTGTTGCTCGTGTTCGGAGCAGCCGGGGCACTGGGCTGGTCCGGCGATGGAGGTCAGGTCGGGCTCTCGCCCTACCGTGTGGCGGCCACGCCGAGCACACACCACGTGTCGCGCCCGCCACCCCGCCACAGCCGGCGACCGGTGCGCCGGCCCGTGGACCGCCGGAGGGTCGGCGACTGGCGGCTCACGCGCCCGGATCGGGCGCCTCCGGTTCCGGCGTCGGCGATGCCGAGTCCAGCTTCTCGGCTTCCTTGCCCAGAGTGTCGGCGGTCGCGTCGGCGGCGGCGTTCATGCGGTTGCACGCCGCCAGGGCGAGGGCCGCGGCGCCGCAGCCGTACACCCCGGTGAGCACTGCGGCCGCCCGGACGCGCGGCATGACAGCCTCCAGGCCGCGCAGCGCGGTCTCATGTGCCGAGCACAGCGCCAGGAGCCCGCACACGCCCGCGCCTGCGAACAGCGCCCCACCCGCCCCGAACCTGCGCAGGCCGGCCATGAAGTCGTGCCGCATCGCCCTGACCTCGCGGCGCACCAGCTCCGCGACGTCCTGTCCCAGACGGCTCGCGGCGTCGCTCACTCGGCCGGCACCCGGTGACGCCTCGTCGCCCGGTGTCCCCATCGTCGCCTCCCGCACTCGTACCGGCTGCCCGCTGCCACGAGTGCCACCGGCCGGGAGCGGCCAAACACCGGGTGACGACGGTGCGCCGGACCGCCGGACCACCGGACCGCCGCGGTCCTCCGGTGGCTGGTGTCGACGCCCCGCACCCATGAACGGGCAGGGACCGCCGTGCTGGACAGCGTCGGCAGCCAGGCGCCTCCCGGCCCTCCTCACCGCACCGAAGTCCCCGTACGACCGGCGCCGCTCACTCGACTGCCCCGGCAAAAAGGGGCGTTCCCGGACGACCGGTGTGACCCTGGTGCAGGGACGGACGGCCCTGACCGGGAAGGGTGCGATGGACGCAATCGAGTTGCTGAAGCATGACCACCGCATGGTGGAACAGCTGTTCCGCGACTACCATGCCGCGGCCTCCGAGACCCAGCGACGCGGGGTGATCGAGCTGACCATCCGCGAGCTGTCCAAGCACGCGGCGCTCGAGGAGATGATGGTCTACCCGATGGCCAAGAAACTCCTCCCGGACGGTGCACCACGGATCGACGAGCACCTGAGCGAGCACATGGCCGTCAAGAAGCTACTGCATGCTCTCGACAAGCTGCCCGCCGGAGACGACCGCGAGAGCGACCTCATGGACCAGCTCAGGCGGGAGGTCGAAGAGCATGTGCGCGAGGAGGAGGGCGAGCTGATGCCCGAGCTGCGCGCACGCCTCTCCCAGCAGGACCTGGACGAGCTGGGCCGGCTCCTCGATCAGGCCAAGCGGAGCGCGCCGACCCGGCCCCACCCGAACGCACCCGACCATCCCCCGGCACTGACGGTGCTCGGCCCGGTGGCCGCCGCCTACGACCGGCTCCGCGACCGTCTCCAGGGAAGGCCGAGCACATGACCGTCCAAAGCGGCACCAGCGAGGTGAGCCGGGAGCCCCAGGGCGCCGGTGAACGGGCAGGTTTCGACGAGATCCACATCCTCTGGATCTCGGAGGGCATGAGCTGCGACGGCGACACCGTGTCCATCACCGCGTCGGGCCAGCCCGC